>JBFJMP010000265.1:0-4267 GCA_041633895.1 Nitriliruptoraceae bacterium | reverse complement strand
TCCTGCTGGCCGAGGGCCTGTCCACCGGTCTGGGCGACGAGGGCGGCTTCGCGCCCAACCTGCCCACGAACCAGGCCGCGCTCGACCTGATCGTGCGCGCCATCGAGGAGGCCGGCTACACGCCCGGCACCGACGTGGCACTGGCCCTCGACGTGGCCTCGTCCGAGTACTTCACCGACGGCGCCTACGTGCTGGCCGGTGAGGGCCGCACGCTGACGCCGGAGGAGCACGTCGACTGGCTGGCCTCCATGGTCGAGAACTATCCGATCGTGTCCGTCGAGGACGGCATGGACGAGGAGGACTGGGACGGCTGGAAGCTGCTGACCGACCGCCTCGGTGACCGCTGCCAGCTCGTCGGCGACGACCTGTTCGTCACCAACGTCGAACGGCTGCAGCGCGGCCTCGACCTCGGCGTCGCGAACTCCGTGCTCGTCAAGGTCAACCAGATCGGGACGCTGACCGAGACCTTCACCACCATGGAGACGGCCCACCGCGCCGGCTACACGAACATGGTCAGCCACCGCTCCGGCGAGACCGAGGACGCCACGATCGCCCACATCGCGGTGGCCGTGAACGCGGGCCAGATCAAGACCGGCGCCCCGGCGCGTTCCGACCGGGTCGCGAAGTACAACCAGCTGCTGCGCATCGAGGAGCACCTCGGGGCGCAGGCCCGCTACGCCGGCGCCGCGGCGTTCCCGCGCGCGAACGCCTGACCCGACCCCGACCCGATCCCGAACCGACCTGACCCGGAGGAGCCATGGCCGCGACCGCGACGACACGCCGTGAACGCCGCCGCGTCATGCGCCAGGCCAGCCGTCGGCGCACGCGGGGCGGCGAGAACCGTGCCCCCGTCGCGGTCCAGCGCATCGCCCGTCAGGTCGACGACGCCGCATTCGTGGCCCAGGGGCGGGTACGGCGTGCGTTCGACGGCGACCGGCCGCTCGTGCTGGGCCTGATCGGCCTGCTCGCGGCCGGGGCGCTGGTCATCTCCAGCCCGCTGTCGTCGTACATGGACCAGCGCGACCGGGTGGTGCTGCTGGAACAGCAGCTCGCGGCGCTCGAAGGCGCCAACGGCGACCTCCAGCAGCGGTCTGCGGACCTCGCCGACCCGGAGCACCAGGAGCTGATCGCCCGCGAGCAGCTCGGCTACGTCATGCCCGGTGAGGTGCCCTACGTCGTCGTCCCGCCCAACCGTGACACGTCGACGTTCGCGGACACGCCCGAGGTCGAGGCCGACCTCGAGCGGCCGTGGTTCCGGCGCGCCTGGGACACGGTCACCGGCCTCTTCAGCTGACCGGCCCCCGGCGCGGGCATGGGGTTCAGGCCTCCGGCGGGGGACCGCCCAGGATCTCGATCTGGAAGTCCGCGGCGATGCGGACCAGCTTCTCGACGTCCGGCTCGGCCGGGGCGGGCAGGCGGAACTGCTCCATCGGCTCACCCATCGCCTTGACGAAGTCCTCGAACTGGGCGGGGGTCGAGATCTGGAGCATGCGCGCCGGGCCCTTGTCCCACACCTGGAAGCGGTGGGGCAGGCCCTTGGGCAGGAACGCGGAGCCGCCGGGTCCGTAGGTGGCCTCCTGACCCGCGCACGACAGGAGGATCTCGCCCTCGAGGATGAAGAAGAACTCGTCCTCGACGTCGTGGCGGTGGGGCGGCGGCCCGAACCCGGCCGGCATCAGGGCCTCGATGATCGTCATCGTCCCACCGGTCATGCGGCCGTCCGCCTTCACGGACATGTTCGTGTTGAGGAATGACCAGTGCTCGCCGTCCTCGGGCGCGAGCAGTTGTGGTGTCTGCAGGGTCATCGGTGCTCCTTGGGTGGTGCGGTCGGCTGGTTGGCAGGCGGATGGGGGCGTTCGGGGCATGGCTGCCGCCGACCCGAGGCGCGGCGTGTGGCCGTCGGGGTGTCCGGGCGGTCGGGATCAGGTGTGGTCGGCGGCCACCCGGTTGAAGAAGCGGTCGGCGTAGTGGTCGTGGAACAGCACGCCGACCAGTTCGGCGCGGCTGCCGACACCGGTCTTGGCGAACGCCGACTTGAGGTGGTCCCGGACGGTGTGGGTGGAGATGTGCAGGGTGGAGGCGATCGCGTTGGTGCCCAGGCCGCGTGCGACGGCGATCACGATCTCGCGCTCGCGGCCCGTGAGGCCGTAGGCCCGCGACGTGAGGCCCGCGAGGTCGAACGGGTTGGAGCGCTCCACGATCACGGCGAGGGTGCTGTCGTCGAGCATCGACTCGGCGTGCAGGGTGACCCAGATGCCGTCCGTCGTACGGATGCGGACGTGCCGCTCGGTGCTGCCGGACCCGGTGACGAGCTCACGCAGCGCCAGCAGCGCGGTCCGGCGCTCGGTGGCGCCACCCCGCGGCGGGGCGAGGCGATCCAACCAGCGCGCCCCGGCCTCGGTGCCCGGCCGGACGTCGGCGTCGGGTCCGACGAGGAGGAGCCCAGGGGCATCCGGTGCCGTGTCGTCGTCGGCAGCGTCCGACAGCACGATGCGGCGAAGTCCTGCCGCGATCGAGTCGCCGAGGCCGACGAGCAGGTCGCGTTCCTCCATCGAGAACCGGGGCCGTCCCACGGATCGCGCCAGCGAGACGGCGCCCCACGCCCCCGTCAGGTCGCGGAACACGGCACGCACCTCGTCGTCGAGGTCGACCGGGCGGTACACCTCGCGCCACAGCCGGCACGCGTCCATCTGGCCGTTCGTCTCGCGGTGGATCGTCGACCCGGGCGTGCTGCGCAGCGCGAGCGACGCGAACGGCATGACATCGGCCTGCGACAGCTCGTTGTGGAAGTAGTCGCCGCAGATCTCCTCGGGATAGCCCTCGACGATCCCGTCGGTGAACAGGACCGATGACGGGTCCATGAGGAACCACGCGCCACCGTCGTAGTCCACGATGGGGCGCACCCGCTCGGCGACGCCCTCGAGGAGGTCGTGGGCGGTCGTCGCCGTCGCGCACCACCGTGCCACGCCACGGCGGGTGCGTTCGGCCCGGTCGGGCGTCAGGACGGTCACGGCGGCCTCCCTCGACAGCGTGTCGATCCGTGTCGACAGGCAGCACCCTACGGCGACGTGGCCGGGACCGGTACCCCTCAGGTTGGGGGGATTGGCGCGCTCACCGGTCAGCCTCGACGCAGGGTGACGTCGTCGCGGGTCGGGGCGACCTTGTCCGAGACGTCCACGACGGGCGCCGAAGCGGGAAACGTGATGACGAACGTCGTGGTCGATGCCGTGGCGTCGATGCTGACGTCGCCACCCATCTGGCGGGCGAGGTCACGGCTGATGGCCAACCCCAGGCCGGTGCCACGGGAGTGGTTGCTCATCGGGTCGAGCTGCACGAAGCGGTCGAAGACCCGCTCGCGGCCGGCAGCAGGGATGCCCGGGCCGGAGTCGACCACCTCGATGCGGACCTGCTCGGCGTCCGGGGTCTCGGACCAGCGCACGGTGACCGGCGGCGTGCCGTGCGCGAAGGCGTTGGTGACGAGGTTGAGCAGGATCTGCACGCCCCGGTCGGGGTCGAGCCAGCCGGTGAGGTCGGCGGGGCCGACCAACTCGATGGGGTGCTCGGGAATGCTGAGCACCACGATCTCCGCGACGTCGCGAATGCGGACCTGTTGGGGGTGGATCGACACCTGGCCGGCGTCGGACCGGCCCAGCGTCAGCAGGTCGTCGACGAGCCGGATGAGCCGGTCCGCCTGCCGGGTGATCGATGCCAACAGCGCCTCGCGCCCTTCGGCCCCGATGTCCGGACCGCGGATCTGGAGGGTCTCGGCAGCTCCGGCGATGGTCGTGATGGGCGTCCGCAGTTCGTGCGTCGTGAGCGCGACGAAGTCACGTCGCATCTCGTCGACGACCCGGTAGCGCGCGGCGAGCGACGCCTCGTGGTCGAGGAGTCGTGCGGCATGGATGGCCAGTCCGATCTGGCTCGCGATGCCGCTCACCTCCCCGCCCATGCGCGTGGGCGCGTGCACGGCGAGGCGACCCAGCACGGAGTCGCCGTAACGGATGGGGGCGCTGACCACCCGACCGGGCCGCTCCTCGGCGCCGCCGGCGTTCTGGATGACGGGAGTCCACTCGCCGGGGACGCTGTGCACGTCGACGGGCGGGTGTCCCTGCGTCGCGTCGAGGCGCAGGCGGACGGCTTCGGCACCCAGGAGCGTCCGTACGGTGGCCGCCAGTCGTGTCGCCACCTGGGTGACGCCACCGCCGACGCCGTCGGCGAGCACGGCATGGAGGGCGGCCGTGCGGTCGGTGGCTGCGAGCGCCTGGTC
>JBFJMP010000264.1:0-4268 GCA_041633895.1 Nitriliruptoraceae bacterium | reverse complement strand
CGGCGATGGCGACCGTGGCGGTGCCGAGGCCGGCGAGGTCGACGGCCACACCGGTGCTGACCCTGTCGTGCGCGATCTCCGTGGCCAGCACCTCCCTGGCCAGGAAGGTGAAGGCGTCGGCGGCCTCGAGGCGCGCGCGCAGGTCCTCGGGCACGTCGACCACCAGGCGGATGCGGTCGTCGAGTGCGAGGTCCGCCTCCTTGCGCAGGTCGTTGACGGCGCGGACCAGTTCACGTGCCGCGCCCTCGAGGCGCAGGTCGTCGTCCAGTTCCGTGTCCAACGCGAACGAGATGCCGCTGTCGCTGGCCACGGCCCAGCCCGTGCGGGGGCTCTCGACGACCTCGACCATCTCGGCGGTCACCGTGACGGTCGTGCCGTCCAGGTCGAGGTCACCGTGGCCGTCGGCGAGGATCGCTGCGGCCAGTGCCTCGGCGTCGGCACCGTCGAGCGCCTTCAGCGCGTTCCCGACGGCCGGGGCCTCCTTCTGGAAGACCGGACCGAGCGCGCGGAAGTTGGGGGACAGGGTCCGGTCCACGACCTCTGCGCCACCGTCGGTCAGCTCGACCGAGCGCACGTTGAGCTCCTCGGCGATCCCGTCCAGCAGCGCGGCCAGGCCGGCGCGTTCCGCCTGGGGAACGGTGACCAGCGCCCGGGCCAGCGGCTGGCGGACCTTGACCGTCGCGTCGTTGCGCGCCTGACGTCCCAGCTCCGTGACGCGACGTGCCGTGGTCATGGCGCCGCGGAGTTCGTCGTCGCGCCAGTCGGCCGCGGGGGTCGGGAAGTCGGTGAGGTGCACCGAGATCGGGGCGTCGGTGCCAGGGGTGACGACCAGGTCCTGCCACAGGCGTTCGGCGAGGAACGGGGTGAACGGGGCCAGCAGGCCGGCGACCGTCGTCAGGCACGTGTGCAGGGTGGCGTAGGCCGCGGCCTTGTCGGCCGGGTCGTCCTCGACGGACTTCCAGAAGCGCCTGCGGTTGCGGCGCACGTACCAGTTGGACAGGTCGTCGACGAACTGCTCGAGGCGGCGGGTGGCCGTCGAGACGTCGTAGCCGTCCAGGCCGGTGTCCACGGCGTCCACGACGTCGGCGAGCTCGGCCAGCACCCAGCGGTCGATCTCGGGGCGGTCGGCCACGGCCGGGGCCGCGACGGTCGGGTCGTAGCCGTCGATGCGGGCGTAGGTGAGGAAGAACACGTGGGTGTTCCACAGCGTCAGCACGAAGCGACGCACGATGTCCTCGAGGATGTGGTGCCCGACCCGCCGGTTGATCCACGGGTTGCCCTCGGCGAACATCAGCCAGCGCAGGGCGTCGGCGCCGTGGCGATCGATCAGTTCCCACGGATCGAGGATGTTGCCCTTGGACTTGGACATCTTGACGCCGTCCTCGTCCACGATGTGGCCGAGGCAGAGCACGGTCTCGTACGACGAGCGCTCGAACAGCAGCGTCGACTCGGCGAGCAGGGTGTAGAACCACCCGCGCGTCTGGTCGATCGCCTCGCAGATGTAGTCGGCGGGGAAGCGACGCTCGAACTCGTCGACCCCGGTGTGCGGGTAGCCGAACTGGGCGTAGGGCATCGCGCCCGAGTCGAACCACGCGTCGGCGACGTCGGGGACGCGGGTCGCGTCCGCGCCGCACGCCTCGCACGGCACGATCACGGCATCCACGTACGGGCGGTGCGGGTCGAGGTCGGACAGGTCGGTGCCGACGAGTTCACCCAGTGCCGCACGGGACCCGACGACGGTGACGTGGTCACAGTCGTCGCAGCGCCAGAACGGCAGGGGCGTGCCCCAGTAGCGGTCGCGGGACAGCGCCCAGTCGACGTTGTTCTCGAGCCAGTTGCCGAAGCGTCCCTCGCGGATGTGGTCCGGGAACCACCGGATGGCGTCGTTGTTGGCCAGCAGGTCGTCGCGGTGGGCCGTCGTGCGGATGTACCAGGACGGCTTCGCCCAGTAGATCAGCGGGGTCTTGCAGCGCCAGCAGAAGGGGTAGGTGTGCTCGTAGGACTCGGCGCGGATCAGCACGCCCGCAGCCGCCAGCGCCTCGGTGATCGAGGGGTCGGCGTCCTTGACGAAGGTGCCCTCCCACGGTCCGGCCGTGAACTGGCCGCTCGCGTCGACGGGGTTGACGACGGGCAGGCCGTTGGCGCGACCGACCTCCATGTCCTCGCCACCGAATGCCGGTGCCGTGTGGACCAGGCCCGAGCCGTCGGTCGTGGTGACGTAGTCGGCGCCCACGACGTAGCGATGGTCCTCGTCGACGTCGACGATCGTGAACGGCGCCTCGTAGTGCAGGCCGAGCAGGTCGTCGGCCGCGAGCGTCTCGACGACCTCGCTGTCCTCGCCGAGGACGCGCTCGCGCAGCGCCGCCGCGATGACGAGCAGTTCGGGCGCACCGCCGTCGACCTGGGCACGAGCGAGGACGTACTCGACGGCGGGGTTGATCGCGACGGCCGTGTTGCTCAGCAACGTCCAGGGCGTGGTCGTCCACACGGCCAGTGCCGCGCCCCGGTCCGCGAGCGGACCCTCGGTCAGCGGGAACCGGACGAACACGGACGGGTCCTGGACCGTCTGGTAGCCCTGTGCCACCTCGGCGTCGGACAGGCCGGTGCCGCAGCGGGCGCAGTACGGGGCGACGCGGTGGTCCTGGAAGATGAGGCCACGCTTCCACAGCTGTTCGAGGCCCCACCACAGGGAGTCGACGTAGGTCGCGTCCATCGTCCAGTACGCGTCGGACATGTCGACCCAGAAGCCGATGCGCTCGGTCAGGCGTTCGAACTCGCCGACGTAGCGACCGACCGACTCGCGGCAGCGGGCGTTGAACTCCTCGATGCCGTAGGCCTCGATGTCGGCCTTGGAGTTCAGCCCGAGTTCCTTCTCGACCTCGAGTTCGACGGGCAGGCCGTGGCAGTCCCAGCCGCCCTTGCGGGGGACGTCGTAGCCCTTCATCGCGCGGTAGCGCGGGAACACGTCCTTGAAGACGCGCGCCTCGACGTGGTGCGTACCGGGCTTGCCGTTGGCGGTCGGCGGGCCCTCGTAGAAGGACCACACCGGGCCGCCCTCGCGCTGGCGCATGGACGCCGCGAACACGTCCTGATCGTCCCAGAACGTCAGGATCTCGCGTTCCATGCCGGGCAGGTCGGGCCGTGCGGAGGCCTCGGGCCACGGGGAAGGGGTCTCGGTCACGTGCAGCACCCACGGGTCGTGTTGGAGTGGACAGCGTAGGCCCCCTCCCGCACGGACTCATCAGTGGTACGGTCCGCGCCCATGGCGACCTCCAAGAAGCTCACGAAGACCCTGCAGAAGCAACTGCGAGGGGAACTCGAGCGTGAACGCGGTGAGCTGCTCGGGCAGGTCGCCGACGCTGACGCCGAAGCCGACATCTCGCTGTGGCGGGACGGCGGGTTCGACGACGATCCGGCCGACTCCGGCTCGGCGAACGTCGAACGCGACCGGGCCCAGAGCCTGTCCGCGCACGCACGGCGTCTGCTCGGCTACATCGACACCGCCCTCGGCCGCATGGACGAGGGGTCCTACGGCACGTGTGAGAACTGCGGGAACGCGATCGAGATCGAACGACTCGAGGCGCTGCCCTACGCCACGCTGTGCATGGACTGCAAGCGTGGCGAGGAACGCCGTCGCTGACGTGACCCTCGTCTCCGACCCTTCCCGGTCGCCCCTCGTGGTGGGCTACGCCGTGGCGTCCATCGCCGTCATCCTCGACCAGGCGACCAAGCGGATCGCCGAGTTCGAGCTGGTCCGCAGCGCGTACGTCCCGTGGTTGTCCGACGGGATCGGCTGGCAGTTGACCTACAACGACGGCGGTGCGTTCGGCCTGCCCGCCCCGTCGTGGTTCTTCCTCGTCGTCACCGTGGTGGTCACGGCCATCGTCGTGCGCAGCCTGCCCACCGTGACGCGTCAGGTCCCCGGCGTGGCCTACGGCCTGCTGCTCGCCGGGGCGTGGGGCAACGCCCTCGACCGCGTCTTCCGTGCTGGCGACCCGGGTGACCCGGGATTCCTGCACGGCCACGTCATCGACTTCGTGGCGTGGGGGGCGTGGCCCCGGTTCAACGTCGCCGACATCGCCATCAACATCGGCTTCGTGCTGCTGCTGTGGGACCTGTGGCGACACGACGTCCCCGACGCCGAGCCGGCCGAGACGGACGCATCGTGACCGACCACGTCGTGCCGGAGCGCCTCGACGGGGCGCGCCTCGACGCGGCACTGGCGGACCTGCTGGACATCTCCCGCAGCCAGGCGGCCCGCATCGTCG
>JBFJMP010000263.1:0-4268 GCA_041633895.1 Nitriliruptoraceae bacterium | reverse complement strand
TGAAGAGCAGGGGTCCGTCCGCGCTGAGCGGCGACCCGGCGAGGGAGTCCGGGAAGCGATCGTCACGGGCGAGCACCGCGTGCGTGGCCCGTCGGTCACCGAACCGGGCCGTGCTGACGTCGATCGCGGAGTCGGTCGTGGCGCCCAGGCGCCGGAGCGTGGCGGCGTCGCCGTCGAAACCACCGGGGACGACGTCGTCGAACACGACCTCGTCGAGCGTGCGGAGCGGGCCCGACTCCGAGCCGGCCACGCGGACGTCGCCCGTGTAGGGATCCACGATGGCGCCGGAGGTCGGCTCGCCGTACCACTGGCGGAAGTTCTCGGTCACCCACAGGCAGTTGGCGAACGTGCGACCGTCCGGGCACGAGTCAGCGCGGACCTCGACCCCCAGCCCGATGTGTTCGAGCTCCGGGTCCATGATGTTGGCACGGTGGTCCGGCGAGGCCATGAACGCCTCGTGCAGCCGTTCCACGGCTGCGCGCACGACGGTCGGGTCCGTCGGGTCGTGGACGGAGGTCCACCCGACGTTCTCCGCCACCCGGGTCCAGTTGGTGATCTGCGACGCGAAGTCGGGGTTGTGGGACATGACGCGTTCGGTCGCCATCTGCACCGACCAGGCGTACGCCACCTCGCGCACGTCGGCCACGGCCACCAGTTCCTGCAGTCCCGCGGCGGTCCGGTCCTCGTTGATCAGCTGGATGAACACCTGCTCGGCGTCCATGTCGGGGGCTGCATGGGCCGCCCCGGCCCCCAGGGCAAGGATGGCCAGGGCCGTCGCCATGGCGAGGGCCAGACGTGTCGCCTGGGGGAGCGTGTGCACCTGCATGCCACCGTGGGGGTCGTCACCGGCTGGGTCCGGTCTCTCCCTGTGTCGGCAGCAGACGTCTCGGCGACATCACGGGAACCCAAAGATTTCCTCAAGGCGGGACGCGAGCGTTGCCTAGGCTGAGGGCGACCACGATCCGGGGAGTGATCGCATGTCGATGAGCCGTCGGGCGTTCCTCGGTCGGCTCGGCGGGACGGCTGCGGCCGCCGCCGCGCTCGTGGCCCTGCCGGAACTGCTGGCCAGACGCGGCCTGTACGACGAGGCACTGGCACAGGAGCCCGACGTCATCGCGGCGACCTACGCCGCGCTGGCCGCGTTCTGGTGGCCAGGCAACGACGAGTACTCGGTTGCACAGGGCGAGTCCACGGACGCGCCGGGCGCCGTGGCGGCACGTGCCGGCCACCACCTGGCTGCCGCCCTCGACCAGTTCGTCCCTGCCCCCGACGACCTCGGCTCGAACGACGCGACGCTGCCGCTGTCCCAGGTGATCGCCGTGAGCCTCAACACCGTCGCGTTGACGGTGAACCCGCTGGCGGCCGCAGGCACGCTCATCGCCCCGTACGCCAACCTCGCGTACGCCGACAAGGCCGAGGTGTGGCGCGTCCTCGAGGAGGACACCCAGGACCTCGACTCCAGTGCGTTCCCGCCGCCGTTCACCAACGCCCTCGGCGTCCTGCAGTTCGTGTTCGGGGTCGTTCCTGGCTTCGTCAACTTCTTCGCGTTCGCCGAGGTCGACGTGTTCGACTCGGCGACGCGGACCCTGACCGGGCGCCCCGTCGGCTGGGACCACGCCCAGTACGCCACGGAGCACGGCACGACCCTGCCCGAGGGCTGGGACGACTTCCTCGGCTACTACGAGGGGCGCTCGGCCGTGAACGGCTCGGACGGGACCGGGGAGGTGGTGGCATGAGGGACGTCATCGTCATCGGTGCCGGCGGCGGTGGACCGGTCGTCGCGAAGGAACTGGCGGCACGCGGACTGGACGTGCTGGTGCTCGAGGCGGGACCACGCCACGCCGACCCGGAACAGGAGTGGCGTCACTTCGAGAACGAGGCCAACAACATCCTCACCGGCTACTTCCGCTGGGGCCCCGCGGACCGGTCCAAGCCGGCGTGGCTGCGCGAGACGCCCCAGAACTCGCTGATCTGGCAGCTCGCCGGAGTGGGCGGCACGACCCAGCACTACTACGGCAACTCCCCGCGCGCCGTCCCCGGCGTCTTCATGGGCTACGACGGTCCCGACCGTGACGCCTACGACCCGCGCGTGTTCCCGTTCACCTACCGCGACCTCATCCCCTACTACGAATGGGTCGAGCACACGCTGCCCGTGCAGACCGCCGCGATGGGGACCAAGGAGGAGCGCTTCTTCCGTGGGGCGGCCGGCATGGGCCTGCCGGTCAACACGTCCAAGGACGTGGGGCGCGACTCGTTCCGGCCGCAGGAGAACGCGATCCTGCAGCCGCAGGGGACGGCGGGGCGCACGACCGACCCGGACGAACTCGTCTACCCGAAGGCCCAGGGGTGCACCTTCTGTGGCTTCTGCTTCCAGGGCTGCATGCAGCCGCGGGAGGCACCCCGCAACCTGAAGGCGAAGCGTTCGACCGACAACTCGTACGTGCCGATGGCCCTGACCGCCGACTGCTGGTCCCCGGGCGGCCGCGCCGTCGAACTGGTCACGGATGCCTTCGTCGTCGACATCGCCACCGAGGAGTCCGGGGGCGACGTCGTCGCGCGCGGCGTGACGTGGCGCGTCGGCGCGACCGGCGCGACCGTCACGGACGAGGCGCAGGTCGTCGTCATGGCCGGCGGCTGCACCGAGAACCCGCGGCTGTGGCTCAACGCCGGCCTGCCCAACCCCAACGACTGGGTGGGGCGCGGCTACACCGACCACTTCTTCGACTGGGTGATCGGTGAGTTCGACGAGGACACGGGCTCCTCCAAGGGCGTCGGTTCCTCGGCGCGCGCCGACTTCCCGGGCCGGGGCGGCCTCGAGAACGTGGGCCTGCCGCCCGCGCTCCAGGGCTTCTCGAACGGCTTCAGCGACGGTGGCATCGCCGGGTTCTACGACAACGGCCACGGTGACGCCACGGCCGGGGCGGACACGCACGGGCGGATCGCCGGGGCCGACTTCGCCCGGATGACCGCCGACGTCAACCGCCTGCTGAACGTGCTGGTCATCACGGACGATGACGTGGAGGCCCAGAACCGCGTCGAGCTGTCAGCGGCCTATCCCGCCGACGAGCACGGGGCGATCCCCAGGGTCACCTTCCGGCATCGCCAACGCTCGGCCCGCACGCTCGCCAACCGCGAGTTCCTGGCCGGCAAGGCCGCCGACCTGCTGCGTGCGGCGGGAGCCACGCGCGTGCACCGCATCAACTGGCCGCCCCTGATCCTGCACGTGCAGTCGACGATGCGCATGGGGCTCGATCCTTCCGACTCCGTGTGTGAGGCGTCCGGTGAGACCCGGGCGGTGAAGCGCCTGTTCATCGGTGACAACTCCGTGCTCGCCAACGGTCTGGGTGGCCCGAACCCGACGCTGACCACGCAGGCCGTCGCCACGCGTACGGCCGAGCACATCTTCCAGATGTACTTCGACGGCGACCCGTGGGTGGACCGCGAGGCACCGGTGTCCTCGATCGACGACGCCGTCACCCAGGCAGTCCTCGGCCAGTCCTGCGCGACGATCCCACCGGACCCGACGACGCCTGCGCCCCCGCCCCCGGCCGCCACGCCGGAGACGCCGTCGTTGCCGGCCACCGGTGGTGGGGCGCTGCCGCTCGCCGCGGGTGTCGCGGCGCTGGCGGCCCGCGAGGTCATCCGCCTGCGCACACCCCGACCCGACGACGCCCCCGTGTCGTGACGGCACGACTGCAGGTCCTGCTCGCCCGTGATGCCCCGGTCGGTGTCGTCATCCGACGCGGACCCTCCGACTGGGCACGTCTGTCGCTGTGGCACACCGACACGGACGCGGTCGAGCACGGGGCCTGGTTCCACGGCCGCCTCTACGAACGACGGTGCGACGTCTCGCCGGACGGGCGCCTGTTCGTGGCCTTCCTCCGCAAGGGCAGTCCTCCACCGGGTGCCGGCGCCGAGTCGTGGTTGGCGATCAGCCGGCCGCCCCACCTGAGGGCGCTCGCCCTGTGGTGGGTGGGAAGCACGTGGCACAGCGGTGGCGTGTTCACGGCGTCGGATCGGCTGTGGACCGGCTTCGGCGACGCGGCCCCGGACCAGGGCAGCGTTCCGCGTTGGCTGCGACTGGTCGACGACCTCCCCGTCGTTGACGGCACGCGCGAGTGGACCGAACGCACCGTCCTGGTCAACCGCCTGACGGCCGCAGGGTGGGTGCGCGACGACGACGCGGACGTCGAGACGTGGCGCCGCCCCATCCCGTCGGGCGGCCACCTCATCCGCCTCGAACACCCACCCGACCTTGGCCGGCCGGG
>JBFJMP010000262.1:0-4274 GCA_041633895.1 Nitriliruptoraceae bacterium | reverse complement strand
CGGCGGCGGCCCGGGTGTGTTCCGCCATCAGATCGACCAGCGGACCGTGACGGCCGGCGAGCTCCACCAACTCAGCCGCCACGTCCGCCCCACGCCCCACACGCGTGGCGGTGTGCATCGACATCGCACCCCACACGACGTGGTCGTGCTCCACGGCACGCTGCCCGCCGTCCCGGGCCACGCGCGCCGCAACGTCGAGGTCGCCACCCCGCGCGTGCAGCCACGCCTCGGCCAGGACGAGCCAGACGTCGATTCGCGCCTCCCCGCCTGCTGGCATCGTCCGGACGCGGTCGATGTCCGCCGGTGTGATTCGCCCCTCGATCGCGCCGACTGCCGCCGCCGCGGCAGCCGTGATCCCGGCCATCCCGATCGCGTCGCCCCGCTGCAGCAGCGTCGCGGACTGCTGCAGGCGCAGCGCCGCTCGCCCCAACTCGCCGCGGAGGATCAGCGATGCCACGTCCACGGTCAGCCACGGCGCCAGCGACAGGTCCGGACGGGACCGGTCGAGCATGCCGTCCGTCAGCGTCGACGCCTCCTCGAACCGCAGGAGCGTCTGGAGGGCCAGCACGCGGTTCATGCCGACCTGGGTCTGCAACACGGGATGGTCGAACGCGAGCGTTGCGGCCAGCTGGTCGGCCCGGTCGAGCCGCGCCAGCACCCCGTCGACCTGCCCCGTCATCGACTGGGCCAGCGTGTGCGCGACGAGGCAGTGGGCCTCGACCAACGGGGGCAACGACACCTCGTCCAGCAGCGGCCCCAGCGCGAGCGCCCCGTCGAAGCGCCCGTCCAGCGCGGACACCAGCAGGCTCCGGACCTCGAGTTGCCGGCGCAGGTCCGGGTCCTCGATCGCGTCGAGGGCGTCGTCGAGGTGGACCATGGCCGCCGCGCGGTCACCGTTGACCATGCTGAGGACCTCGACGATCGCCGCATGGGCCTCCACGCGCTCGCGTGCATCCGTGGCCGCCCGGACAGCCTGGTCCAGATGGGCGAGCCCCTCGTCCACCCGCCCCTGCATCGCGGCAGCACGTCCGAGGACGAGCAGCGTTCCGAGGGTCGGTGGCAGCTGGCTCGCCAACCGCTCGGCGAGCGGGGCGTCGAACCGGCTGAGGGCCAGCGGGGCCGCCCGCGCGGCCAGTTCGTCGGTCGGGGCGACACCCACCTCGGTGCCCCAGGCGGCCACGCGGACCGGATCGGCGCCCCCGCCGTCTGTCCCCGCGGCCTCGACCACACGCGAGAGGACCAGACGGCGCTGCAACGGCCCCGCGTCGTGGCGCAGGACCTCGGCGAGCACGGGAAGGCAGGTCGTCGCGATCGGCGCGTCGTCCGCGAGTTCGATCAGCCCGCGCTGCTCCAGTTCGGCCAACGCCTCGGCGCTCGCCACGTCCTCGAGCAACGTGAGCGGGACCGGCTCGGTCAACGCGATCGCGTGCAGGGCATCGCGGGCCTCGGACGACACCCCGGCGATGTGACGTGACACGAGGTCACGGAGGCGCTCGTCCGGCACCACCGGCCGTTCCATCTCCCAGTAGGCATCGCCGTCGCGGAGCGCCCCGGACGCGCGGGCCGCGGCCAACCACTCCCGCAGCACGAGCGGGACGCCGTCGGCCATCGCCCATGCGGCGGCGCGCAGGGCGATCGAAGCCGGTCCCCCGAGCCACCGCTCCAACAGCACGTCAGCGTCACGTCGCTCCAGCGACGGGACGGCAAGGCGGTCGAGCAGGTCGGAGCGCCAGAGGTCCTGGACCCGAGGGTCCGACGCGCTCGCGGTCGGACATGAGGCGACGACGTCGATGACGCCCGATCGAGCGAGCGTCAGCACCTCCGCGAGGGTCGTGTCGTCGACGAGGTGGACGTCGTCGCCGACGACGAGGGCCGCGCGACCGCGACCTGACCGGGCCGGCAGGACCTGCCGCAGTGTGCCGGGGCGCGCCGTCACCTTCCGACCGCCGTGCACCACCAGCGTTCCCAACGCGGAGCACGGCACGTGTCGACCGGCCGCCGTTCCGTGCAACTCGACCGTGGTCGTGCCAGCGTCCTTTGCCCGCATGGCGACCTCGCGACACAGGTGGGATCGTCCCACGCCGATCGGGCCGGTCAGCAGCGCACCACGACGATGCTCGAGGGCCTCCAGCAGCCCGTCGAGCTCCCGGTCACGACCCACGGTCTGCTCACGCATGAGTCGCGCACTCTAGGTGCCTGCCAACACCAGGATGGGGCGCTTGGGTGACTGCATGGCTCGCATTGGGTGACCCACCGTCCGGTTTGGGCGTTGTCGCCCCCCCGTCGCGGTGGAAGGGTCGTGCGACGACTGCCGGGCACGGCGCATCACGGGGCACCTCCCACGACCGGAGCAAGCATGCAGGCACTGACGAGCAGGACCCGACTGACGACGGTGGCGCTTGCCACCGCCTTCCTCGTGCCCATCACGAGCGTCGCGGTCGCGACTCCGGGCAGCCATGGCGACGGCGACGGCCAGGCCAGCGGGCGGCAGGTCGCAGATGGACCGTCCACCGCGGGCCTCGCCTGGCGCACCGACCTCGGCGTCGAACTCGCCAACGAGCCGCGCGGCTCCATCCTCAGCAGCAACGGGCTGGCGCTCTACCAGGGCCGCGCGACGACGGACGTGCCGTCGACGCCCGAGGACGAGGGCGCGGGCTCACGCGGGGTGCTGTACGCGATCGACCCGACGGACGGGTCGGTGGAGTGGGGCGGTCCGGCGATGGACGTCGAGCACTCCTGCCTCGGCGTCGCAACGTCCGACGACCGCATCATCGTCCAGCTCGACGCGTCCTCGCCGACCAACGCCAGCAGCGACTCGTCGCTGGTCGCGATCGACGCCACCACCGGTGACCGCCTGGCGGGCCAGATCTACAACGGCGAGGACGAGGACGGCGACCGCCTCAATGCCTGCGACGGTCGTCTCGTCCTGACCGAGGACGAGTCCCTGGTCCTCGTGGAGACGAACACGTTCCTCAACGGGCGGGTGATCCGCGCCATCGACATCGACACGTGGACGCAGGCGTGGGAGATCGACCTGCGTGACATCGACGACAACGCGAACATGGGGACGAGGAACACCCCGCTGCTGAGCACCGACGGCGACGGGGTCTATGCGATCTACCGCTGGGAGAACACCGGGTCGGTGGAGACCAGCGTCTACCGCCTGGAACGCTTCGACCTCGCCGACGGCACCTCCGAGGGCCACGTCGACCTGCCCGGGTCGCAGCAGTACGTCGGTGACCAGGAGTCCCTGGCCGTCGACGGCGGCGTCGTGACCATGGCCGGGTACTGCCCCGGCGCGCCGGCTGACGCCCCCGACGACGACTGCCTCGTGATGTACGACGACGCCGACGGCACGTTCACGCAGCGGTGGATCACCTACACGCCGGCAGAGGCCAGTGGACTCGCGTCCGCGCTCGCCCTGATGGACGACGACACCATCGGCGGCTTCTCCGCAGCCGGCTCGATCCCGTCCACCCGTGGCCTCAACGGGTTCAACGTCGACACGGGTGCCATCGAGTGGTCCGCGGGGACGCCCTTCTCCAACAACGGCCACCAGTTCATCACCGACCCGGAGGGCAACGGGTACTTCGGTGGCTTCGGTGAGTACCACGTGCGATCGGTGTCCGCCGACGGGGAGATCCGTTGGGGCATCGAGCACTGCCACCTCGACGGCGGCCTCGAGCCGGCCATCGTGGGACCCATCGGCTACGACGGCACGCTGGTCACGATGACCCGCAACCCCGACAACGACTCCAAGGAGGTCATCCGCGGCTTCCGGACGGGCGAGGGCCTCCCGAAGGGCGACTGCCCCGAGGAGGAGGAGCGCGTCTCCGGCGTCAGCCGGGTCGAGACCTCCGTCGAGATCTCGAACGTCTCGTTCGCGGACCAGTCCGACGTGGTCGTCCTCGCGACCTCCACGAACTACCCGGATGCCCTGGCCGGGGGTCCGCTCGCCCGCACGCTCAACGCCCCGCTGCTGCTGACGCGTCCCGAGGCGCTGTCGCCCGAGACCCGGGCCGAGATCGAACGGCTGGGTGCTCGCACGGCGGTGCTGCTCGGCGGCGTCGGGGCGCTGTCGTCGGCCGTCGAGGCGGAGCTCGTCCAGATGGGCCTCGCGATCGACCGTGTCGCCGGTGGCAACCGCTTCGAGACGGCCGAGCTGATCTCGCAGCGCGTCCCCGCGACGACCGTCTACGTCACGGAGGGCCAGAACGCCGACCCCAACCGGGGCTGGCCGGACGCCGTCGCCGTGTCGGGGCTTGCCTCGTTCG
>JBFJMP010000261.1:0-4275 GCA_041633895.1 Nitriliruptoraceae bacterium | reverse complement strand
GCCCCCGCATACATGCTGTCGACGTCGGCCTTCGCCTCCTCGTCAGGGCCTCGGAAGGCGACGTTCATCACCTCACCGCCCACCTCCGCCGTGGCCGCTTGCAGGCGCCAGCGGTCCCCCGTCGGCCGGGGGATCCGGCCACTGATGAGGTTCGACTCCGGATCGCCGCGGTCGAAGACGTGCAGTTCGTCCCAGCCGTCGCTGCGGATCGGCAACGGGTCCCAGATGCCACCACCCGTGGCGCGGTCGTCATCGGTGTCGATGGCGAGCACGGCGAGCGTCGAGTCCGGTTCGAAGAGGGCGTTCAGCTCGAAGATGACCTCGAGTTCATCGCCGTCCACGCGGATCGTCAGGTCGACGAGGTCAGCGGTGTTCGGAACCCCGCGATAGCGGACGTCCCCAGCCGGGAGCGCCAGGCTGCCGGTCCGTGATGCGGTCTGGCTGGCCGGGGTTCCGAGGTCGGCGCCGTAGTCGTCGTAGACGTAGTCGCGATAGACCAGCGCCCCCTCGCAGAGGTCCACCGTTCCAGCCACCCATGACGTCCGGTCGCACGGACCGTTGACCGTCACCGCCGCGGAGGTCGGCGACGGCGTCCCCGCCATCGCGACCGCTCCGACGAACACGAACGCGAGCACTCGCAGCATGGCCCACTCCTCTCACAAGAGGAGAGGTTCGCCGACACGACAGCAACCACCTGCCCGTTCCGCCGGATCCGTCGTCAGCCTGCGGGCCGCACGACGACCACGGACTTCCCGCGGGTGTGGCCGACCTCCATCTGGGCCAACGCCATCGGGACCTCGTCGAGGGCGAAGCGGTCGCCGATCGCGGGCACGACCGCCCCGGACTCGAGGTGGGCGGCCAGGCGCTCCATGAACGTGTGCGCCTCGGTGCTCATGAACATCTTCAGGTCCTGCTTGACGAACGGCGAGAGCATGCTCGCTCGGACCTGTCGGCCGACGCCGCCGGTCCACCGGTTGCCACCCTCGCCACCGACGAACACGATCGTGCCCTCCGGGGCGAGGATGCCGCGCAGCCGCGAGACCTTCGTCATGCCACCGATGTCGATGATCAGGTCGAACGTCTCCGACCGGTCGGTGACGTCCTCCCGGCGGTGGTCGACGACCTCGTCGGCGCCGAGCCCGCGGACCATCTCCAGGTTCCTGGTGCCGGCGACGCCGGTCACATGGGCGCCGTGGGCCTTGGCGATCTGCACCGCGTAGGTCCCGACGCCCCCCGACGCCCCGACGACCAGGACCCGCATGCCGGGCGTGACGCCACCGACGTCCTCCACGGCCTGCAGGGCCGTGATCCCCGACACGGCTGCGACCCCGGCCTGCTCCCACGACATGTTGGCTGGCTTGTGGGCGAGCTTGCCCGCCTTCGCCGGCGCGTACTCGGCGAACGAGCCCATGGCGATCCCGAAGACCTCGTCACCCGGCGCGAACCGCGTCACGTCGTCTCCGACCGCGACCACCCGGCCAGCCACGTCGAGCCCGGGCACGGGTGTCTTGGGTCCTCGGAGTCCGTACCCCGCGATCCGGATCACGTACGGCAGGCCCGCCAGGAGGTGCCACGTGCCACGGTCGACACCGGCCGCGTGGACCTCCACGAGGACCTCGTCCGGAGCGATGCTCGGGCGTTCGAGTTGGGCGATCTGCAGGACCTCCGAGGACCCGTACTCGTGTTGGACGATGGCCTGCATGGTGGCACCTTCGGTCTCGGTGGGGGGCGTGGTCGAGGTGGTGGCGTCGGTCGGCTGCTGGGTGGTGGTGACCATGATGCATCTCACTGCGTCTCGGGGAGTGTCGTACTTAGTACGACGTTGCCCAAAGCAAACCGTACTTTGTACGACCTGTCAACCCGAGCCTGTCAACCCCGACCTGTCAACCCCGATCGGTCAAGCCCCGGGTCGGTCCGCGCTGGTCAGGCGAGGCGGAGCCGCAGTTCCGGAAGTCCGGTCTGCGCCTCCGTGCGGCGCTCGACCTCGATGAACCCGTACGCGGCGTAGAAGCTGCGACCGAGCGCATTCGCCTCGAACACCCCGAGCTCCAGGTGGGGCCGCGTCCAGCGCGCCGCGTCCATCAACGCCCGGCCGACGCCCGTGCGGTGGTGGTCCGGATCCACGAACAGTCCACCGACCTCGTTGCCCACGAGCGACAGGAAGCCCACGACGCAGCCGCCGCGCTCCCAGACGGTCGTCTCCGAGGAGGGCAGCCAGAGCTCCCGCAGTCGCTGGCGCTCCTCATGCAGGAAGTCCGCCGGGAGGAAGGCGTGGGCCACGAGCGACGCCCGGTACCAGACGTCCAGGACCTCGTCGAGGTCCCCGTCGGCGTAGTGGCGGAGGACGCCCTGCCCATGGTGCTCACCCATCGCGTCCACGCTCCCGGTCCTGACCCGCACCAGCATGCAGTCGCGAGCGCCTCGCGTCCACGACCAATCCCACCGGCCCGCTGCCCCGAACCAGCCCTGCGGATCCCCCACGCGATCTGGCCCTCGAGTCGGTCCGGGCCGGGGCTCGCCTGCCGCCGATCAACGGAACCGACCCCAGGCTTCGGAGCCGGCATGACGCGTTCCCTCACCACGGTGATCCCCGCACACGAGTCCCAGTCCCGGCCTCGTGCCGCGTTGGCCGGACTGCTCGCCGCTGGCGCGGCGCTCGGTGCTGGCGAGTTCACGGCTGGGCTCGTGCGGCGCTTCGTCTCACCGATCGAAGCGGTCGCCGAGGAGTTCATCGACGTGACGCCGTCGTCGATGGAGCAGTGGGCGATCCGCACGTTCGGTGAGAACGACAAGCTCGTGCTCATCGTCGGCGCGGTCGTCACGGTGTGCCTGTTCGGCGCCCTGCTCGGACTCGTGTCGCGTCGACGCCCGGCCATCGCCACCGGCGGCGTCGTGCTGCTGGGCGTGGTCGCCGCAACCGCCAGCGTGGCCTTCACCGGCGACGTGCTGTCTGCCGTCCCCAGCGTCGTGGCGGTGCCAGCCGGTCTGTTCGCCCTCGGACTGCTGACAGGGCACGCCCCGACGATCGTCGCAGCGCCGGCCACCGACGAGGACGCCGACGGGACCGAACTCCCCCGTGCCGTCACCGACCGTCGCTGGTTCCTGCGCACCGCAGCGGGCGTGGGCGCTGCGGCGGCTGCCGCGGCCGTCGTGGGCCGCCAGATCGCCACCCGGTTCAGCGCCGTCGCCTCGCGCGCGGCCGTGATCCTTCCGGGCGTGCGTTCCCCCCTGCCGGCGCCCGCACCCGGCGTCACCCTCGGCGTCGACGGGATCAGCCCGTACTACACGCCGGCTGACGAGTTCTACCGCGTCGACACCGCCCTGTCGGTGCCACAGGTCCCCACGGAGGGGTGGACGCTCCGAATCCACGGCATGGTCGACCAGGAGCGCACCTACACGTACGACGAGCTGCTCGCGCGCGACCTCGTCGAGGCCGACATCACGCTGACGTGCGTGTCGAACACGGTCGGCGGCGACCTCCTCGGCCACGCCAGGTGGACCGGCATCCCCCTGGCCGAACTCCTCGACGAGGCCGGCGTCCGGCCGGACGCAGACCAGGTCGTCGGCCGGTCCGTGGACGACTGGACCGGCGGATTCCCGGTCCAGGCCGCGTACGACCGCGAGACCCTCGTGGTGGTCGGCATGAACGGCGAACCGCTGCCGATCGATCGTGGCTTCCCGGCCCGCCTCATCGTCCCCGGCTTGTACGGCTATGTCTCGGCGACGAAGTGGCTGCAGGACATCGAGCTCACGCGGTTCGACCAGTTCGACCAGTACTGGGTCCAGCGCGGCTGGGTCGCCGACGGGACGATCAAGACCCAGTGTCGGATCGACACGCCACAACCGGTGAACACCATCGAGCCCGGCCCGCGCCAGATCGGCGGCGTCGCCTGGGCGCAGACCCGTGGCATCAGCATGGTCGAGGTGAAGGTCGACGACGGCCCGTGGGAGGTCGCCGAGCTCGGCGAGCAGTTCAACACGACCTCGTGGCGTCAGTGGCGCCTGCCGTGGGACGCCACCCCGGGCGCCCACCGGATCACGGTGCGCGCGACCGACGGCACCGGATCCCTCCAGACCGACGAGCGGACCGACCCCTATCCCAGCGACGCCACCGGCTGGCACAGCCTGTTCGTGTCCGTGGCTGGCTGACCGCCCGAGTCGCTGGTCCGGGTGGACCATTCGACCAACGACTTTGGTCGTTGGACCAACCGACCCCCCGTCCCGCACCGAACTGGACCCGACGGGCACGCACCACCCCAGCCCGTCCCACCCCCG
>JBFJMP010000260.1:0-4278 GCA_041633895.1 Nitriliruptoraceae bacterium | reverse complement strand
CAGCACCAGTGAGTTCCCGTCGTCCTGTCGGAGTCGGGCGCGGAGCGCGGCCATCACGTCACGCATCGGCGCAGTCGCCGTTGCCGTCCAGTCCGGACCGGAAGGGGTCGACCAGCTCGGTGTGGGACGACGAGACGTCCCAGGTGCCACCGAACCCGCCGACGAACGGCACGCGCAGGGTCGGGACCGACACCGTCACTCGCACCGTGATCGGATTGCAGCGGACGAGGGCATCGGGCAGCGTCGGCAGGTCCAGCGCGACGAGGCGCTCGGTCGCGATGTTGTGGGCGGTGAGGATGTCCTCGACCAGCACCTGCGACGCCCCGGCCAGGTCCAGGTGCGTCGGGTCGGCCTCGACCAGTGCTCGCACGACCTCGCGCGATGCGGCGTCGACCGTGGACTTCGCGTCGACGACCGCCCACGCGTTGACGACCAGCACGAGTCCGACGAGGAACACCAGCATCCCGACGACCAGGACCTCGCCACCGGCCACCATGCCGTCCTCGTCGCGGAGGTCGCGGCCCGTCCGCGCGGCGCTCACCGGAACACCTCGTTTCGCACCCGTGCCTCCCGAACGACGGTGTCGAGTCCGACGATCGCACCGAGACCACGCACGGCCGGGGCAGGGCTCGGCCCGGCGATCCGGACGACCACCTGGTCGCTGACGTCGTCGTCGCCGTGGCAGGTCACCTCGACCTCGTCCCCCCACTCGCCGAAGCGTGCACGCAGGAACGTCTCGGCGTCACCACAGGTCGCGTCGTCGCGGGCGATCCGTGTTGCCGCATCGATGGTCAGGGCGGTGGCCCGACTGAGCGCGAACAGGTGGATGCTGACCTGCACGGTCACGAGCAGGAACAGCAGGAACATCAGCACGCCACCGACGCTGGTCATCGGTCCGTTGCCCGACTCGTCGCGGTGGAAGCGACCCATGGGCGCGCCTGCGGCGGATCTCATTCGGGATCGCTGGTACCGCTGCCGTCCTCGATGATGGTGCCGACCTCGTCCTCGACCTGGCTGGACGCGCTGTCGAAGGTGCCGCTGAAGGCGACCCACATCGCGGCGCCGATCAGCGCCATGATCAGCACGGCGATGCCGGTCGAGATCACGCCTTCGCCGCGCTGGTCGGCGAGGTGGTGGCGCAGGGCAGTGGCTGCGGTTGATGTCATGGTCCTTCTCCCAGTCGTGGTCCGGTGCCGAGGTGGTCCTCGGCGCTTCCAGGTCGGGTGGTGTGGTCGGGGGTCGCGGTGGCATTCCGGGGTCAGAGGTTCAGGTCGCGCAGGGCGTCGGTGAACGGGATCGCCACGAAGATCACGCCCGGCACCAGGGTGGCAACGGTCACGGGAATCCAGACCTGTTGGGCGCGCTTCTCCATGGTCTCGACGAGCTCTCGCTGGACGTCGCGCCGGATCGCGCGAGCCTCCTCGGCGATGAGGCGCCCGAGGTCGGTCGCCTCGCGGTTGAGCGACAGCACGGCGACGAAGCGATCGACCGCTGCGACGTCGGACAGGTCGGCCCACTCGCGCAGGGCCACCTGCTCGGTCGTCCCCTGACGCACGCGGCGGAGCGCACGCCGCAGGTCGCGCGCGGCCGATCCCTGACCGCGGTGGGCGACGCGCTCGATCGCGGCGACGAGGGAGTAGCCCGCCCCGAGCAGCATCCCGAGCTGTTCGGCGATGACCGGCAGCTCGAGGTGCAGGGCACGCTTCCAGCGGTCGGACGCACCGGCAACCTGCTGCTCGAGCAGGAGGAATGCCAGCACCGCCCCGCCCACCACGAGCAGCAGCGTGATGGCGGCGGGCGGCCGAACGGCCACCGAGAACAGCGTGCCGACGCCGAGCCCGACCAGCGCCCAGCTGATCTGGCGGACCCGGAAGGCCGTCACGTCCAGGTCGGAGTGGATTCGGCGCAGCCGGCGGTCCAGGTCCTCGGACACGCCGAAGATGCGGCCGAGGCGCTCGCCGATCGTACGCGCCAGCGGGCCGACCGCCTCGCGGAACGACTCAGCGGAGAGCAGCCCGGCGCGAGGTCGCACGCCCATGCCTCCCGGCACGTACGGCCCCAGGCGCTCGGCCAGGCTTCGGCGGGCGAACCACCGCAGTTCGTGCAGGACGAGGGTCAGGCCGACCCAGGCAGCGAGGGCGGACGGGATCAGGAGGCGCACGTCAGATCACCCCCTCGTCGAAGAAGACCCGGTCCTCTTCGGGCAGCGCCATCATCCGCGCCGCCCATGCCCAGCACGCCGCGATCATGCCGAGCGCGACGAGGATGGCGATCTGCGCCCCGGGGGTCGAGTACGCGCCCCGGCCCTCGGCGATCGACTGGCCGACGAGTGCCATGCCGAGTGGAACGACGAGCACGAACATGCGGGCGAAGCGCGCCCCCGCCTGCTTCGCCCGGGCGTCCTTGCGCCCCTGGAGGTCGAGGATGCGGTCCTCGATCAACGCCGCCAGCCGCTTGTCGACGTCCGTGCCCCCGACCTCGTGGGCGATCAGCAGCGTCTCGCACACCGCGTCCGCGGTCGGATCGGCGAGCTGGTGCTTGAGGACGCGCAGGGTCCGGTCGAAGTCCGTCGAGATGAGCCACTCGCGATGGGCGGCGTCGAAGGCCGTGTGCATCTCGGTGGGGGCGCGGCGGCCGACGACGAACAGTGCCTGCGGAATCGACCGGCCCATCGACACGGCCTGGATGCGGATCTCCTCGATCAGTCGTGGCCACGCATCGCGTGCGAGTTCCAGGCGTGAGGCCCGCCGGGCTCGGGCCGAGGCAACGGGGAAGGTCGACGCCGCGAGGCCGACGGCGATCGGCGGCAACACGCCGCCGAACAACGCCCACGCGATCGCCGCCCCGACGACGAACAGCACCGCGGCGACCGCGAGGAACTCGGCCACGCCGACCCGTTCGAGGCCGGCCTGGATCAGGAAGTCCTCGAGGCGGCGCTGTCGGCTGCGCCGACCGGGCTCCGCGCTGGGACCCAGGCCACGCCATCCGAACACGACGGAGGTGAACAGCAGGAACGCCCCGTACCCGGCGCACAGCGCCAGCAGGAAGCCCACGACGCCCGGGCTCATCGTGGCGCCGTGGCGGGCACGGGCCCGGTCGTGTCCAACAGGTGGCGCAGGTCGTGGCCAGCCTCGGCGATGGCGCGCCGCATCCGGGACGGAACCGCACCGGTCCATGACAGTTCGGCATCCACATCAGGCCGCCGGAACAGTTCGGTGACGGTGAACGCGGTGCCGTCGACGCCGGTCTGGAGGTCTTCGACCGCAACCACCTCGTTGACGCGCGGGACGCCGTCGTGGCGCGAGCAGTGGACCACCACGTCGACGGCCTCGGTGACGAGGGCGTTCAGCGCCGCCATCGGCAGCTCGGAGCGGGTGTCGGCGAGCTGGCAGATGAACCGCAGTCGAGACAGTGCCTGCCGCGCCGACCCGGCGTGGATCGTCGTGAACCCCGCAACGCCCGACGACAGCGTCAACAACAGCGGCAGGGCCTCGCGGTCGCGCACCTCACCGACGATGGCGATGTCCGGCGCCATCCGGAGGAAGCCGGACACGAGCCGGCGCAGGTCGACCTCGGGGCGGTCGGGTCGTGCCGCGCGCGTCTGCATCGAGGCGACGTTGGGAAGCGGTACGTCGACCTCGAACACCTCCTCGGCCGTGACGACGCGCAGGGCGGGGTCGAGCTCGGCGGCGCAGCAGGACAGCATCGTGGTCTTGCCCGAGCCGGGCGGTCCGGCGAACACGATCGTCTGGCGTGCGTGCACGGCCGCGCGGAGGAAGTCGGCGACCTGACGGGTGAGCATCCCGCGATCGACGAGCTGGTCGAGCGAACGGAAGGCGACACCGGTGAACTTCCGGATGTTCACCAGCAGGTGCCCGTCGCGGCCGATGTCGCGGTGGGCGATGTGAAGACGAGCCCCGGAGTCGAGCTGGGCGTCCTGCAGCCCCTCCGACGCGTCGAGCTTGCGGTGGGAGGTGGACGCGTCGTCGAGCACCTTGGTCAGGGTGCGGACGACGTGGTCGTCGTCGTGGAACGCCTCGTCGTGGTAGCCGGACACACCCCGGTGCCGCTTGACGAAGATCTGATCGGGGGCGTTGATCATGATCTCCCACACGTCGTCGTCGGCGAGCAGCGGCTCGAGCGGCCCGTAGCCGGTGAGGTTGCGCCACGCCCGGTCGACGACGAGGTCGGGGGAGGTCAGGTCGAAGGGGCGCAGGCCGTGCTTGAAGTCGAGGCTCCACTGGGCAACCTCGTCCTCGACGAGCTCGCGCAGGCGTT
>JBFJMP010000259.1:0-4287 GCA_041633895.1 Nitriliruptoraceae bacterium | reverse complement strand
GCCGGTCAGGAAGGTCGGCCATCGGTAGCTCCCCGCGGTGATCGTCCTGCGGCTGCCGAGGACCGGCCATTCCGACACCGCCTTCACCGTGGCAATGGCATCGATGTCGCCAAGCCGTTCCAGACCGGAGCGGATCTCCGAGGGATCGCCCTTAATGGTCCCGGCAACGACGAACCCCGCCTTCTCGAGGCCCTCACAGAGGCGATCGCGCCGCCCGCGGTACCGCGCCGTCAGATCCGTGTAGAACGCATCCGGCAGGTCGAGTCCGACGGCCACCGCGTGCTGGAACGGCGTTCCGTTGCTGTACGTGAGGAACTGCTTCACCGTGCGTACGGCCGACGTCAAGGTCGGCGGGGCGCAGATCCAGCCGATCTTCCACCCCGTCACCGCGAACGTCTTGGCCGCCGACGAGATCGTGATCGTCCGGTCGCGCATCCCCGGAAAGCTTGCGAGGGGCCGATGGGCGCCCACATGGACGAGGTGCTCGTACACCTCGTCCGAAATCGCGACCAGGTCGTGCTCGTTGCACAACCGGGCGATCGACGCGAGTTCCATGTCGTCGAACACCCGCCCCGTCGGGTTGTGCGGCGAGTTGACGATGATGGCACGCGTGCGCGGCCCCACGGCGGCCTGCAGCGCGGCAAGGTCGAGGCGGAAGTCCGGGGACTGCAACGGCACGCTGCGATGCGTGGCGCCGGCCAGGGCCACGGCCGCCGGATAGCTGTCGTAGAAGGGCTCGAGGACGATGACCTCGTCCCCCATCTCACACAGCGCGAGCACGCTGGCCGCGATCGCCTCGGTCGCACCGGCGGTGACCGTCACCTCGGTGTCCGGGTCGTAACGCAGGCTGTGGAACCGCAGCTGGTGCCGCGCGATGGCCTCGCGCAGCTCGGCGATGCCTGCACCCGGTGCGTACTGGTTGTGGCCGACCTGGATGGCGCCCATCGCCGCATTGGCGACCTCGGCGGGCGGGGCGTCGTCCGGGAAGCCCTGGCCGAGGTTCACCGCCCGGTACCCCCGCGCGAGCTCGGTCATCGTGTCGAAGATGGTCGTGCCGAACCCCTGCATGCGGGACACGAGGTGGGGTTGGCGCATGCCCTCGCTCCTCAGGTCGGCTCGGTCGGATCGTGTCAGGACACGACGGTGCCCGACGGTAGTCCACCGTGATCATGGCGCACACGCGGCACATCGTCACCACTGGTAACGGCATCAACGCGTGCGAGCCTGAGCGGGGATCCGGGCGGCCTCCACCACTCCCCTGCGCCTGTCTCGTAGCCTCCGGTCACGGACGAGGAAGGCGCCACAGGTGGCACGACACGACGACCCCGCGGTCATGGAGGCACTCCATGACTTCGTCGTCGAGTACCTCGAGCCGGCCGGCGTGGCCGACAACACGCGCCGTGCCTACGTGGCCGACATCATGGGCCTGAGCCGGCTGATCGTGGCGGCACGCCGGCCCGAGTCGCGTGGGCTGTCCGGCGCCGAACTGGCCCGACTCGCCCGGGACACCGTCGACGACGGGGACCTCGACCACCTGACGATCCAGTCCCTGGACGCCTCGTCGTTGCGACGCGCATTCGGTGGCTGGACGGCGACGCACGCCATCGCGTCGTCGCGTCGCGCCCACTCTGCGTGGACACGCTTCTTCGACCACCTGACCGAGGCCGGTCTGGTCGACGGCAACCGCATGGCCGGCGTGCCCAAGGCCACGGCGCGGGCGTCGGCCGATGCGGCGACGGGGCGGGGTGACGACGTCCGCAGCCTGCCGGGCGAGGCCGCCGAGGTCCGCGCGGCACTGCTCGCCGCGGCCGCGTCCCCGGTGCCGGCGGACGCTGACCTGGAGCCGGGGTCACGGCTGGCGGCACAGCAGGCCGACCCCCGCCGCCGCGTGGCCCCCGAGCGCCATCCGTGGCCGGAACGCGACGTCGCCCTGGTCAGCACCTTCCTCTACACGGCAGCGCGCCTGTCCGAGGTGTGCGACCTGAACAACGGCTCGCTGACCGGCGGCCCCGGCGACTGGACGCTGACGATCATCGGGAAGGGCGGCAAACGCCGTCAGGTGGCCGTCCACCGCGACCTGGAGGCCGCACTGGACGCCTACCGGGCCTCAGACCGCTACGCCGAGGTGGGGTCCCTGGCCGGCCCCGCTCCCCTGCTGGTGGCCTGGGACGGCTCCCGGCTGACCACGAATCAGGTCCAGTACCGCATCGCGAAGCTGTACCGGCAGACCGGACTCGAGGAACAGCGCTCTCCCGGTGCACTGGTGCATGCGCTCCGACACACCGTGGCGGTCCAACTGGTCGAGAACGGCGTGCCGACGCCCGCGGTCCAGGAGTTCCTCGGGCATGCCAGCCAGGACACGACCATGCGCTACGTCCGCAAGGTCGCGCGGGATCAGGACCGCATCCTGGACGCGCTCAACTGACGTAGATCTGACGAAGCGGTCACTTACTGTGCGCACACCGCGCAGTCCGCAAGGGGACCTGAGTCCCATGGCCCACCACGGCCGATGACATACCGTAGTACCAAGCCACTTCTCCGTGACCACCACGCGAGACAGCCTCCCGACAACTCTCCCAAGGGGCCCGGGGCAGGAGCCAGCATGTCGTCCGAGATCCGCGCACGCGCCGACGAGCAGGACGGTGCCGTTGCCGTCGTGGTCGCCATCTGCCTGCTGGCACTGGTCGCCGTCGGGGCGCTGGCCGTCGACCTCGGCTCCGCGTGGGAGACGAAGCGAGACTTCGTCACCGACACCGACGCCGCGGCCCTCGCCGCCACTCGCGCCCTCGTCGACTCGAACTGCGACCATGACGTGGCCCGCGACGCGGCAACCTCGTTGCTGAGCGCCAACCAGGGCTCCGCACCTGCACCGGCCGACTACTCGGTCAACGTCCTCGACTGCAGCACCGTCAACGTCGTCTACACGGGTCAGGCCCAGACCACGTTCGCTGGCGCTGTCGGGCAGGACGAACTTGCCGTGCTGTCCTCATCGACCGCCACAGCACCGACGACCTCCGTCGGCGGTCTGCGCCCCATCACCGTCTGCTGGTCGCACCCCGACATCTCCGCCTGGATCGCCGGAGGCGCGGGCGCCACGATCGACCTCGTGCACGACAAGACCTCCGAGACCGGCGACGGCACCGACTGCGGCTCCGCACCGGGCAACTGGGGCTGGACCTGTTTCGACAAGGACGAACCCCGCAACGCAACGGGGCCGGGCGGCTGCGGTGGCAACGACGGGTCCATCAACATCCTGAACATGCTGATGCACGGCTACAGCGGGGACGTGGACCTCGGCGCAGCCGGAGCCGGTGACGAGGACTGCGCCCCGGACGAGCCGGGCAACCAGGCCTGCGAACAGACGACCGGCTCGCTCGGGAACGGGATCGCGGCCGGCCTGTCGCACCTCGCCTCCACCGGCGAGACCTTCCCCATCCTCGCGTACGGCAGCATGTCCGGGACCGGTAGCAACGCCGTGACCGCACCCGTCGCCTTCATCACCGTCCGCCTCGTCGAGTACCGGGTCACGGGCACTCCGAGCGGTCGCTACTTCCGCCTGGAACTCGTAGGGGCGTTCGAGAACGGGTCGGTCTACTCCCAGACCGGAACCACCACCATCATCGCCCCGGTACGCCTGTGCGACGTGGACCACAACACGGCGTCCTCGTTCTGCTGAGCCAGCCACACGGTCGTCGGTAGGCTCGACCGGACGAATGGATCCGGAGTCGGCGTGACGAACACTCCCCCGGCGATACGGGTGGACGATGTCGTCCGCACCTTCGGAGCGGTCCGTGCCACGGACCACGTCTCGTTCGAGGTGCGCCACGGCGAGGTCTTCGGGCTGCTCGGCCACAACGGTGCGGGCAAGACCACGCTCATCCGCCTGATCAACGGACTGCTGCGGCCGGACTCCGGCTCGATCCGTACGCTCGGGATGGACCCGGTCGCACAGGGCGACCAGGTGCGCGCCCGTACGGGTGTGCTGACCGAGTACCCCGCCCTCGACGAGTTCCTCACGCCGGCGGAGAACCTGCGGGTCTACGCGGACATCCACGGCGTCGACGAGACCCTGGTCGACCGGATCGCCGACGCCCTGCTGACGCGCCTCGGCCTGCAGGAACACCTCGACCAGCCGGCGCGCAGCCTGTCCGCCGGCCTGAAGCAACGCCTCGCCCTGGCCCGCGCCCTGGTCCACGACCCACAGGTGCTCCTGCTGGACGAGCCGACGTCCAACCTGGATCCCCTCGCGGCACGGGGCGTCCGCGACCTCGTGCTGGAACTCACGCG
>JBFJMP010000258.1:0-4306 GCA_041633895.1 Nitriliruptoraceae bacterium | reverse complement strand
TCATCTCGTTCCTGTCGCCGGAGCAGTTCCAGCCGCTCAAGGACGCCTGGGAGGCCGAGCGCCCCGACGTCACGATCGACTACCAACCCGTGCCGTTCGGCGACCTCAACGCCGTCGTCCAGTCGCGCGTCGGCGGCGGTGACGACAGCGTGGACGTGATCTGGGTCGACGAACCCCGCACGGCGTCGTTCGCGTCGCAGGGCATGCTGCTCGACCTGAGCGACCACGTCGAGGTGGACCCGGCGGTCATCGACCCCAGCTTCCTGACGCCGGCCGAGTTCGACGGCGGCCTCTACACCCTGCCGATCCAGACCTCGACCCACCTGTTCTTCTACAACCCGGACCTGCTCGCCGCAGCCGGTGTCGACGAGCCGTCCACGAACCCCGCCGAGCGCTGGACGTGGGAGGACGCCGTCGCTGCCGCGGAGGCGGCACAGGACGCCGGCGCCCGGTGGGGGGTCGTGTTCGAACAGGGCGCGACGCCCTACCAGTTGCTCCCGTTGCCGGAGTCACTGGGTGGCGGACCGGGCCTGACCGGGGACGACCTGCTGGAGCCGGACCTGACCAACGACGCCTGGGTCGAGGCCATGACCTTCTTCGCCGACCTCCACGAGCGCGAGGTCACCCCGCGCGGCATGGGCTTCGGCGAGACGACGGCGACCTTCGCCGCTGGTGACGCGGCCTTCGTGGTCGCGGGTCCGTGGAACCTGCCGATCTTCGACGGCCAGGACCTGCCCTTCGAGTACGGCGTCGCCCCGGTCCCGACCTTCGCCGACGGTGAGGACGTCACACCCACCGGCTCGTTCACGGTCGGCGTGAACGCGGCTTCCCAGAACGTCGACGCCGCGGTCGACTTCGTCGAGTTCGTCGCGCTCTCCGAGACGGGCAACGCCGCCCTGACCGCGGGCGACCCGAACATCCCGGCGCACGCAGCGGTCCGCGCGGAGTACCTGTCCTCGGACACCTTCCAGCGCGGCAACGGTGGCACCGTGGCTGACCTGATCCAGCACGAGATCACCGAGACGGCACGCAGCCGTCCCGTCACCATCGGCTGGGTCCAGTTCGAGGAGGTCCTCGGGAACGCCCTCGAGGACATCCGCAACGGCCAGGACGTCGTGACCACCCTCGAGTCGGCCGAGGACGAGCTGCGCTCGATCCTCGAGCGCCTGCGCTGACCGCCCTTCCCGGACCGGGAACCCCAGGAGCCAGCGCATGTCCGATGCAGCCAGTGGACGCTCTCGGGCGTCGACCCTGACGCTGTTCCTCGGGCCTGCGCTGGCCCTGTTGGTCATCACCCGACTCGCACCCTTCGCGGTCTCGATCAAGCAGGCCTTCGGTGGGGACGAGTCAGTCGGGGCGGTGCTCGCCGCCCTGTGGGACTCGCCGAACTTCATCGACTCGGTGGGCACCACGCTGTGGTTCAGCCTGCTCATCAACCCGTTCCAGATCGCGCTGGCCCTCGGGCTTGCCGTGGTCCTCACCCAGAAGCTGCCCGGGACCGGGATCCTGCGCACCCTCATCTTCATCCCGGTCGCCGTCCCACCCGCCGTGTCCGCGATCGTCTGGGGACTCGCCCTGCGCAACCCCGACGGGCTCGTGAACGGCGTGCTCAGCGCCGTCGGCTTCGAGCCGCAGCCGTTCCTGCTCGCGCCCGAGCAGGCGCTGTGGAGCATCATCGTGATCGCGTCGTGGATCGGCGTCGGCTACTGGATGGTGCTGCTCATCGCGGGCATCCAGGACGTCCCGCGTGACCTGCTCGAGGCCGGACTGGTCGACGGCGCCGGATGGTGGCGACGCTTCTGGCACATCACCGTGCCGGCCCTGCGGCGCCCGTTGCTGTTCGTGCTCGTCGCCGACACGGTCGCGAACTTCCTGCTGTTCGTGCCCGTGCAGCTCCTGACCCGCGGTGGCCCCGACGGGAGCACGAACCTGCTCATGCACGACATCTACCGGCAGGCCTTCGTGTACGGCGACCGCCAGTTCGCCGCCGCCGAGGTGGTCGTGCTGATCCTGCTCATGATGGTCGTGGTCGGCGTGCAGATGCGCCTCCTCGGTCCGGAGGAGGACCTGTGAGCGCCTTCGACCCGTACGCCGCACGGTCCACGCCGGTGCGGGCACTCCTGTTCGTCGCCGCCGTGGGTGCGGCGTTGCTCTTCGTGGCCCCGATCATCTGGATCGTGTCCGGGGCGCTGCGGGACGGTGACGAGATCCTGCGCTACGCCACGCCGTTCCAGCTGCGCACCGTGGTGCCCGAATCGTGGACCATCGGCAACCTCGTCGCGCTGGTCCAGGGGCCGTTCCTCCGAGCGATCGTGAACTCGCTGCTGGTGGCGACGGTGTCCGTGGTGCTGGGCCTCGTGATCAACGCCATGGCGGCCTTCGCCTTCGCGACGATGCGGTTCCGGGGGCGCAACCTCCTGTTCTCGGTCGTCGTGTTCAGCTTCCTGATCCCCTTCGAGGTCCTGGCCGTCCCGCTGTCGGAGGCCGTGCGGGCGATGGAACTCGACAACTCCTACGTCGCCCTGATCGTCCCGGGTGTCGGGCATGGCTTGGTCATCTTCATGCTGCGCCAGTTCTTCCTCGCGATCCCCGAGGACCTGCGTGAGGCCGCTGCCGTGGACGGCGCCGGCTGGTGGACGATCTTCCGGCGCATCTACCTCCCCCTGTCGGGACCGGCGCTGATCTCGGCGGGACTGCTGCTGTTCCTGTTCCAGTGGCAGACGTACCTCTGGCCGCTCCTGATCACGACCGATCGCAGCATGGACGTCGCCCCGATCGCGCTCGCCCGGTTCTTCGGCCAGTACGACGTCGACTACGGGCAACTCTTCGCCGGATCGTTGGTGCTGTCGCTGATCCCCGCGATGCTGCTGCTGCGGTTCCAACGCAACTACACCGAGTCCGTCTCGCGTACTGGGGTGAAGGGATGAGCACCGAGGACCTGGGTGCCCGGCCGATCCCGGTCGTGCTCGACACCGACATCGGCTCGGACGTCGACGACGTGCAGGCCCTGCTCATGGTGCTCGCCAGCCCGGAACTCGAGTTGGTCGGCGTGACCGCCAGCTACGGCGACACGCTGCTGCGAGCGCGGCTGGTGAAGCAGATCTGCGACTGGGTCGGTGTGGACGTGCCGATCGGAGCCGGGCCGACCACGACCCTGTCGGGGCGTGACGCCTGGGTCGCCGGGCACGAGGAGTCGCAACTTCGCGACGGACCCGCTCGCGCGTTCGCGCCGGTCGACGCGGTCGACTTGCTCGTCGACCTGTCGCGAGACCATGCCGGTCGCCTGCAGGTGATCGCCGTGGCGCCACAGACCACGTTGGCCGCCGCGCTGCGCAGCCACTCCGACATCGCCGGACGGCTCGCGGGCCTCACCGTCATGGGCGGCCGCTTCGAGGCCGCTCGCCCCGAGCACAACATCGAGTGCGACGCCGTTGCCGCCAGCGAGGTCTTCGCGGCGGGAATCCCGACACGGGTCGTCGGGGTCGACGTCACCGTCCGGACCCGGATCCCCCGGGCTCGGTTCTCGGAGCTCGGCCCCGGCACCGGGCCCCTCGACACCTTCGTGCGCGAGGTCCACGAGCAGTGGACGGCGTTCACCGGCGAGCCCTTCAGCATCCCGCACGATCCCCTCGCCGTCGCGCTGCTCACCCGCCCGTCCGCGTTCGAGTTCGAACGCGGGCACGTTGCGGTGACCACCGATGGGCCTGCGGCGGGCCGGACCGTGTTCACAGCGGGCCCGGGGCATGTGGAACGCGTCGTGTCGCACGCGGACCTGACGGACCATGTCGTCGCGCGCATCGCCGCCCCGCACCTGCGGTCGACCGGGGGCACACGATGACCAGCATGACGGATGTCGCGAAGGCCGCCGGTGTGTCGATCGCCACCGTGTCGCGGGTGCTCGCCGGCAAGCCGGGCGTGCGCCCCGAGACCGCGGAGCGCATCCGCGCGGCTGCTGCGGACCTCGACTACACCTACAACAGCCTCGCTGCCTCGCTGCGGCGGCAGCGGACGATGCTGGTCGGCATCTGCGTGCCACAGGTCACCAACCCCTTCTTCGCGGCCCTGATCGAGGGCCTGGAGAACGCGGTGGCCAGCCTCGGATTCGACGTCCTCGTCGCGGACGCCCAGGAGGACGCGGAGATCGAACTGGCGCGCGTCGGTTCGTTGGTCGAACGCCAGATCGACGGCCTCGTCCTCGTGCCGACGGGCAATGCGGACCTTGCTCGCTCGATCCCGGACGCGTTGCCGTGCGTCGTGGTCGACCGTGAGTTGCCCGGATTCGACGCGGACTGGGTCGGCGTGGACC
>JBFJMP010000257.1:0-4318 GCA_041633895.1 Nitriliruptoraceae bacterium | reverse complement strand
TCCACGTCGCCGCGCGGTCGGTGGCGACCCACGCCCTGTCCATCTTCGGCGACCACAGCGACGTGATGGCGGCCCGGTCAACCGGCTTCGCGATGCTGGCGTCGGCGTCTCCGCAAGAGGCCCAGGACCTCGCGGCGGTCGCGCACGCAGCGACGCTCGCGTCGCGCGTGCCGTTCCTGCACTTCTTCGACGGCTTCCGGACGTCCCACGAGATCGACCGCATCGCCCGACTCGGCGAGCCGCACCTGCGGCAGCTGTTCGACGACGACGACCTGATCGCCCATCGTGACCGCGCCCTGTCCCCGGACCATCCCGTGCTCCGCGGCAGCGCCCAGAACCCCGACGTGTTCTTCCAGGCACGCGAAGCGGCCAATCCGTTCCATGCCGCCGTGCCCGACGTGGTCCAGGCGACGATGGACCGGTTCCGTGCGGCGACGGGGCGCGCGTACGACCTCGTCGAGTACGTCGGCGCCCCCGACGCCGAACGTGTCGTCGTCCTGATGGGCTCGGGGGTCGGCGCCGTGCGCGAGACGGTCGACCACCTCGTCGCCGACGGCGAGAAGGTGGGGCTGCTCCAGGTGCGACTGTTCCGGCCCTGGCCCACACAGGCGGTGCTGGACGCCATCCCGTCGTCGGCCGCGAGGATCGCCGTCCTCGATCGCACCAAGGAGCCCGGCAGCGCCGGCGAGCCGCTCTACCAGGACGTCGTCACCACCTACGCGGAGGCCTTCGCCGAGGGGCGCCTCACGACGGCCACGCCACCCGCCATCATCGGCGGTCGCTACGGGCTGTCGTCCAAGGAGTTCACGCCGGCGATGGTCAAGGGCCTGTTCGACGAACTGGCCGCGCCCCGCCCACGCCTGCACGTGACCATCGGCATCACCGACGACGTGACGCACCTCTCGGTCAGTCCGGATCCCGACTGCGTCGTGCCGCCTCCGGAGGCGGCCGTCAGCGCCGTGTTCTACGGCCTCGGAAGTGACGGCACCGTCGGCGCGAACAAGAACACGGTCAAGATCGTCGGCGAACACACGGACCTGCATGCGCAGGGCTACTTCGTGTACGACTCGAAGAAGTCCGGCGCGGTCACCGTGTCCCACCTGCGGTTCTCGCCCGAACCGATCCGATCGACGTACCTGATCGACCAGGCCGACTTCGTGGCCTGCCACCAGTTCTCGCTGCTCGAGCGCCTCGAGGTGTTCGAGCACGCACGCCCCGGCGCCACGGTCCTGCTCAACGCCCCGGTCCCGGCCGAGAACGTGTGGGACCTCCTGCCGACCGAGGTCCAGCAGTTGACGCTGGATCGCGGCCTGCGCCTGCACGTGATCGACGCGTACGCCGTCGCCCGCGATGCCGGCATGCCCGGACGGATCAACACGGTCATGCAGCCGTGTTTCTTCGCCCTGTCCGGGATCCTCCCCCACGACGAGGCGATGACCGCGATGCGGCAGGCCGTCGAGCGCACCTACGCCAAGCGCGGGCCCGACGTGGTGGCCCGCAACCTCGACGCACTCGACGCTGCCCTGGCCAACCTCCACGAGGTGCCGGTGCCGGAGCGCGTCACCTCCACACGCCACCGCCCGCCCGCCGTCCCCGAGCACGCCCCGGACTTCGTCCAACGCGTGACCGCCCGCATGCTCGCCGGCCACGGTGACCTCCTTCCGGTCAGCGCCCTGCCGGTCGACGGGACGTTCCCCACCGGAACGTCGACCTGGGAGAAGCGCGGGATCGCGACCGAGATCCCGATCTGGGATCCGGACATCTGCATCGACTGTGGCAAGTGCGCCATCGTGTGCCCGCACGCGGCGATCCTGATGAAGGCGTACGACCCGGACGACCTCGACGGCGCCCCCGACGACTTCCTGTCGAAGCCGTTCGGGTCCCGCGACCTGACCGGGAAACTGCTGACCGTCCAGGTCGCCCCTGACGACTGCACCGGTTGCGGCGTCTGCGTGGACGTGTGCCCGGTCCGCAGCAAGTCCGAGTCGGGCCACAAGGCCATCAACATGGAGCCGGTCGCCGACCACGTCGAGGTCGAGCGTGAGCGCTACGCGTTCTTCGACACGATCGCCCAGCTCGACCGCGCCGCCATGTCCCCCGACGACGTCAAGCACTCCCAGTTGCTCCAGCCCCTGTTCGAGTTCTCGGGTGCATGCGCGGGCTGCGGCGAGACCCCCTACCTCAAGTTGATCAGCCAGCTGTTCGGTGACCGGATGGTGATCGCCAATGCCACCGGCTGCTCGTCCATCTACGGCGGCAACCTGCCGACGACGCCCTGGCGCACCGGTGCCGACGGTCGTGGCCCGGCGTGGTCGAACTCGCTGTTCGAGGACAACGCCGAGTTCGGACTCGGCCTCAGGATCGCGCAGGAACAGCAGACGGCATCGGCCAGCCGCCTGTTGCGGACCCTGCGTGACGAGGTCGGACACACGTTGGCCGACGCGCTCCTCGCCGCCGACCAGAGTGACCAGGCCGGGGTCGACGCCCAGCGCGCCAGGGTCGCGTCCCTGCGGGAACGACTGGCCGAACTTCCGACCGACGCTGCCGACGACGGTCGGCGCCTGGATGCGGTTGCCGACGGGCTGGTACGTCGCAGCCAGTGGATCGTCGGGGGCGACGGGTGGGCCTACGACATCGGCTTCGGTGGCCTCGACCACGTCCTGGCATCCGGCATGGACGTCAACATCCTCGTGCTGGACACCGAGGTCTACTCCAACACGGGTGGGCAGGCGTCGAAGGCGACGGCGCGCGGGGCCGTGGCGAAGTTCGCCGTCGCCGGCAAGCCGACCGCGAAGAAGGACCTCGGGATGCTGGCCACCCAGTACGGGAACGTGTACGTGGCCCAGATCGCGATCGGGGCGAACCCGATGCACACCGTCCGTGCCCTGCGTGAGGCCGAGGCATGGCCGGGACCGTCGCTGGTGCTGGCCTACTCGACCTGCATCGCGCACGGCGTGGACATGTCGCAGTCGATGGCACGCATGGGCGAGGCCGTCGACAGCGGGTACTGGCCGCTGTATCGCTACCACCCCGAGCCCGACGAGCACGCCCACCCGTTCCAACTCGACTCGCGGGCGCCGAAGCTGCCACTGGCGGACTTCACCGCCAAGGAGGGCCGGTACGCGATGTTGGCGCGCAGCGACCCCGAACGCGCCGGCCGCCTCCAGGCGTTGGCACAGGCCGACGTCGACGAGCGCTGGCGGTACTACGAGCAGCTCGCCGGGGTCGAACGCTCGGTGCCCCGCGGCGCGAACGGCGCGGCCACCGATGCGGTCGACGTCACAGGACAGGACCAGCCATGACCGACCTCCGCACCTCCTACCTCGGCCTGACCCTGCGCTCACCGATCATGGCGTCGTCATCCCCCTTGACCGGCGACCTCGACAGCCTGCGCGCCCTCGACGCCGCGGGCGTGGGTGCCGTCGTGCTGCCGTCCCTCTTCGAAGAGCAGGTCACCGGCGAGGCGCTGGCCGTGCACGAGATGTTCGACTCAGCGGCCGGCGCCCACGCCGAGGCGGTCGGCGGCTACCTGCCGGACTTCGCGGACTACAACGCCGGTCCGACCGGCTACCTGCGCCACCTCGACCGTGCGAAGTCCCAGCTGTCGGTGCCCGTGATCGCGAGCCTGAACGGGTCGACGCGTGGCGGTTGGGTCCGATACGCACGGCTGGTCGAGGACGCGGGCGCGGACGCGATCGAGCTGAACATCTACCGGATCGCGGCGGACGTCGACACGTCGGGGCGCTCGATCGAGTCCGAGACCCTCGACCTCGTGCGCAGCGTGTGTGACGAGGTCGCGGTGCCGGTGACCGTCAAGCTCGGCCCGTACTACAGCGCGTTCGCGCACCTGGCCGTCGGGCTCGAGGCGGCCGGGGCGCGGGGCCTGACGTTGTTCAACCGCTTCTACCAACCGGACATCGACCTCGAGACCCTGGGCGTCGAACCCAACCTGGTCCTGAGCACCTCCGACGAGCTCCGACTGCCGCTGCGGTGGATCGCGATCCTGCACGGTCGGGTCGGGCTGTCGCTCGGCGCGACCACCGGCGTGCACACCTGGCGTGACGTGGCCAAGGTCCTGCTGGTCGGCGCGGACGTCGCCATGATGGCGTCGGCCCTGCTGCGAGGCGGGCCCGACGTCGTGACCACCGTCACGGACGACCTGCAGCGTTGGTTGACCGACAGGGAGTACGAGTCGGTCACGCAGCTCAAGGGCAGCGTCAGCCAACGGGCCGTCGCCGACCCCACGGCGTTCGAGCGCGCGAACTACGTCCAGACGCTGACGCGCTACGCCAACACGTTCCGCTGACCCCGTCCCGTC
>JBFJMP010000256.1:0-4345 GCA_041633895.1 Nitriliruptoraceae bacterium | reverse complement strand
GGGCCGAGGCCTCGTCGTAGCGCAGGTCGTAGACGATCTCCTTGAGGTCGCCGATGTCGTGCGCGAACAGGGTGACGCCCCACTCCCAGTCGTCGAGTCCGGTGGAACCGCTGACGAGCTGCAGGACCCGGCCGGTGAACGCACGCCCGGACTTGCCGTGCTCGTGCATCAGGCGACGCCGCTCGGCGTAGTCCAGCGAGTACCAGTTGTCGTCACCCTCGCGCCGGTGGGACATCGGGTAGAAGCACGCGACCTCCCACTCGGGCATGTCGGGCTCGAGCTTGTTCTGGTTGTACGCCGCCATGCGCTCCGTGAACTTGTGGAGCCGACGGTCGTACTCGTCCTGGTCAAGGTCCAGCTCGTCCAGACGGGCGCGCTCGTCCTCCTCGGTCGGCGTGTACTCCGACGTCTCGGTCAGGGACACGTACGACCAGTCCAGCAGCAGCGCCGTCCCGGCCGCCGAGGACTCGATCGCGCTCTGGACCTCGCGCAGCACGGTGAAGTCGGGGTCGATCGCCATGAACATGGCGTCGGCCTTGTGGCCGAGGCCCGAGAAGGCGTGCAGCTGCGTGCGTGCCTGGAGGTCGGTGAGGATCTCGGCGAGCTCCTTGCCCGCGCCGGGCGGCAGCTGCTGGGCTCCGATCCGGTCAACGCGGTAGAACAGGTGCAGGACGCCGCGGCCGACGCCGGGAACGATGGATGCGGGCATGTCAGCCTCCGAGGGGCTCGTCGCGGGTTGGTGTGACGTCAGTCGAGGGTGTGCTTGCTCTGGACGGTGCCGTCGACGTCCAACTCGTACACGAGCGGAATCCCCGTGGCGAGGTTGAGGCCGAGCACGGCCTCCTCGTCGAGGTCGTCGAGGCGCATCACGATCGATCGATTCGAGTTGCCGTGGGCAACGAGGAGCACGTCCTTGCCCTGCGCGATGTCACCGAGCACGGCGCGCTCGAAGAACGGAAGCGTGCGTGCCGCCGTGTCCTTGAGGGACTCGCCGTTCGGCGGCGGGGTCGCGTACGAGCGCCGCCAGATGTGGACCTGCTCGTCGCCGTAGCGCTCGGCGGTCGCCTTCTTGTTCAGGCCCTGCAGGTCGCCGTAGTGGCGCTCGTTGAGCGCCTCGTCGCGGATGGTTGGCAGGTCCAGGCCGGCGGACTCCATGATCAGCGCCAGCGTGTCCTGTGCACGGACGAGCGTCGACGTGTAGGCGACGTCGAACGACGACCCGGCGAGGCGCTCACCCGCCCGACGGGCCTCGTCGCGCCCCTTCTCGGTCAGTGGCACGTCCACCCAGCCGGTGAAGCGGTTCTCCAGGTTCCAGAGTGACTGGCCGTGGCGGACGAGGGCGAGCGTGGGCACGACAGGACCTTCTGTGAGTGGACGTCGAGGGTACTCATCCGGCGGGGTGATCCCTGCCCTCGCAGCCCGCCGGAGCCGTCAGGGTTGGACGATCCGCGACAGCTCGAAGTGCATCCCGTCGGGGGGCGAGAAGTCGCCGCCCCACGTGAAGCCCCAGGCGCGGAAGATCTCGACGATGCGCATGTCCAGCGTGGGCGTGGCCCCGTACTGATTGCCCGGCACGTTGATGTCGAAGGCAAGTCCCCAGGCGTGCTGGCTGATCCCGCGGCTCGGGTCCCAGAGGATGTGCCGTGGGACGTGGCAGCCGGAGTACTGGGTGATGAGGTGCCCGAGCCCCCGCTGCTCGATCTCGACCAGTGCTGCGTGCAACTGCGGCAGCATGATCCGGTGGCAGTAGACCCGGCCGAGGATCGGCACGTCCATGTAGGCCAGGTTGCGAGCCGTCCACGTCGGGTCGATGCGGATCTGGCCGTCGCCCAGCGACTGGTAGGTGAAGGACTCGAGGACCGACGACCCGGTGGCCCGTGCTGCCTGGGTGGCGGGTTCGTCCAGCACCTCCGGGGCGATGCCGGTGCGCTCCTCGACGACAGCGACCACCTCGGACATCGAGGCGCTGTCGGACACCGACACGAACAGGGTGTCCGCGCCGTCCGCACCCAGTGCGCGCCCCACCTCCCACGGGATCAGCGCGTCGGCGAGTTGCGGGACCCCGTTGGCCGCGAAGGCCCCGACCCGCGTGGCCAACGACCCGTGCGACGTCGACAGCGTCAACGCCTCGCCGAGGAGGGCGTCCGTCCTGTCCGCCGTTGCGGGAGTGATGACGACCTCCCCGGCTTCGAGTCGGTCCCAGACCCCGGGCTCGTTGGCGGTGACGTCGGGGGCGTAGGTGCGGAACGAGTGGGGGTCGACGACGAGCGCCCGCAGGTCCTGCAGGCCGTCGACCGTCGGGACGCGGATGTCGAGCAGTGCGGCGGCCAGGACACCGTCGACGCCCTCGATCCCGCGGACGCGGTCCGCGGTGTCGACCGAGACGCCGTCGAGGCGCAGGTCCGGCCGCATGACCGGGACGGTCTCGGGCAGCGGGGCCGCGTCGATCACGGCCGTGGCGGCCAGGCGTGGGGCGGACTCCTCAGCGGGCGTGATGACGCCAGCATCCAGGCTGGTGTCCGCGCCGGACGTCGTGCACGCCCCGAGGACGACCGCGAGGGCCATCAGGGATGCAAGTCGACGATGCACGGTGGAGACTCCCGCCAGGTCGGTCGTGACGCCGAGGTGCGTCACCAGAGGCAACGAGCACGACGATGGTAAGTGACGCGGCGTCACCTGCAATCACCTACGACGGACGGTTCCCGAGGCAGATGTCCGCGAACTCCTGTCCGAACGGGGTGAGTTCGACTCGTCCGCGACGGCCCTTCGGCCGCACCCCGCTGGACTCACGAAGGCGCGTGGCCTCGTCCTTGTACTGCGGTGTCCCCTGCAGCAGTTGGTACTCGCTCGCGTCGGCGACCTCCTGGTGCGAGAACCGGACCAGGCCCAGGCGCGCGAGGTTCTCGAGGAAGACCTGCGTGCGCTCGGGGGCGATGCAGCCGGCGGCCTCGGCGACGAGGCAGACGTGGGGGAGGACCAACTCGGATCCGCGCCCGACCACCGACACCTCGAACAGGTCCAGCGTGGCGGCGGGACCGGTGTTGGCGAGGTGCCGGATGATCCGTGCCTCGTCTGGGGTCAGCGCGGCCACGACGTCGAGGAAGGCGGGTTCACCGGGGTCGTCGTCGACACGCGTACTGCGTTCCAACAGCGTCTCGAAGCGTGCCCGCACGGCGTCGGGACCGATGGGTTCCTCGGTCGGGGCCATCGTCTCCACCACCTCGACCGCGCGCGCGGCGGCCGGGGACAGGGGCGTCCCCGCAATGAGGGCATCGGGGATCTCGAGGATGTCGCGCAGGTAACCCGACGCGGCGCGCCGCCAGGCCTCGATGCCGTCCGAGGTCACCGGCGGCGGCAGCTGGACGACGTTGCGGGCGACGTCGACGCCGATCCGCGTCATGGTGGTGAGCGACTTGGTCGTGGTGTCGACCCACAGGCGAACGATGTCAACCACGTTCATGACCTCTCAGTCCTTCACTCACGTGAACACGAAGATGCTCTGCATCAGTCCGGCGAGGCCGCCGAGGGCCGCACCCACGGCGATGAGCTTCCACTCGTCCTCCTTCACCGTAGGGCGCAGGAGTTCCGTGAACTCCAATGGTTCCATGTCGAGCATCTTCTCGTACATCTCCTGACGGACCAGTTCCGCGCGGGAGGCCACGAAGGCCTCGTCCTCGAACGGATCGAGCGCGAGGTCCAGTGCGCGTGTCGTCAGGCGCTGCTTGACGTCCGCGATCTCGGCCGAGCCGACCGCCAACGTGACCGCACGACGGGCGATGCCCATGGCCTCGTCAACCGTCGGCTCCAGATGGCGCCGGACAAGGGCGATCGCCCGGTCGGACTTCGGACCGGTCAGCATCCGCTCGACGAAGTTGCGGATGGTGAGCATCTCGCGGGATGCCGTTTCCGCGAAGTACGCCGAGATCTCGTCCTGGCGCTTGAGCATGAGTCCCTGGAGGACGTACGGGCCGATCCGGCGCGGCTCGATCGGCTCGAAGATCATCGTGAGGGCGAGCCAGTTGGTGATGTAGCCCACGAGCAGCCCCGCGACCGGCAGCACCCATGGCCCGGGGAAGAGGATCTGCGCCAACATCTGGGGCACGCCCAGCAGGGCGCCGAACCAGAAGCCCGACGTCACGAGGAACTTGAACTCCTTCTCGCCTGCCTCGAGGAAGATCCGGTTGAGCAGGCGCTTGTCCTTGCTCAGCTGGTCGATGACCATGAGGCGCATGTCGAGGATCTGGTCGATGTTCTCGGTCATGTCGTCGACCAGGCCGTCGAGGGCCCGTGGCAGCAGGCTCTGGGCACGGTCGTACACCGCGTCCTTCACCGCGGGTGGCACCGC
>JBFJMP010000255.1:0-4354 GCA_041633895.1 Nitriliruptoraceae bacterium | reverse complement strand
CCTCGTGCGGGTCGCCCTCGGAGGTCGCCCCGTCCCCGAAGTAGGCCATCACCACGATCGGGTTGCCGTCGAGCTTCGCGCCCATCGCGAACCCGGCCGCGTGCAGCGCCTGGGTGCCGATCGGGATGGACAGCAGCGCGTACTGCTGCTCGTAGGGGTCGTGGTCGCTGAGCCACGTGCCGCGGAACAGGTGCAGGAGCTTGCCGGTGTCGACGCCACGCGCGACCGCGGCACCCATCTCGCGGTAGGACGGGAACACCCAGTCCTTGTCGCCGAGGGCGTAGGCACCACCGACCTGGGCGGCCTCCTGGCCCATGCACGAGGCATAGACCCCGAGCTGGCCCTGGCGCTGCAGGTTGATGGCCTCGCGGTCGACCTTGCGGGTGACGACCATGTGGCGGTAGAGCTCGCGCAGCTGGGCGTCGTCGAGGTCGATCGGGTGGTCGGGATCCTCGTGGTAGGTCCCGTCGGGATCGACGAGGTGGACCGCCTCGTCCGGCGGCAGCATCCAACCAGGGTCGGGGTACCCGTCGCCGTCTGCACGATCGGACGTGGTCACACCGATGGGAAGCTGACTGGGCAGGGGATGGTCGGTCACGGTGCTCCTGCTCCTCGTCGCGGGACCCGACGGAAGGCAACGTAGCGCGGCGCGTGCGCGCGCACGGGCGCTGTTCGTCCACCGTGCGATGACCGGTCATCGCCGGATTGGCCCGTCCCCCAGCGCCGATGAAACTAGGGTGTCGCGCACACCGTCAGCAGTACCCACGAAGGGGCCGCAGCCATGTTGATCGCCACCGGGTTCGTCCACACGCCAGAGGGCGACGCCGCCCTCGCACGTGCGATCGAGGAGACCCGACGTCGCGAGGCCCGCCTCGTGGTCGTCCACTCGATGCGAGGCGGCGAGCGCGCCGAGGACGAACTGGTCCGCGAGTACGACGAGGCGCTGCAGAAGGCCGAGCTGCAGCTCAAGGACGCGGGCATCGACTTCGAGATCCGACGGTTCGCACGCGGCGCCTCGCCGAGCGAGGACCTGCTGGAGTGCGCGCGCGACGAGGGCGTCGACCTGCTGGTGATCGGGATCCGCCGCCGCTCCCCCGTCGGCAAGCTGATCCTGGGCTCCAACGCCCAGGACATCATCCTCAAGGCCGAGTGCGATGTGCTGTGCGTGAAGGCTGGGGCCTGACCGAACAGCAACTGGCCGCCGCCGGTGCGGCGGCCAGCCTGGTCGCCGTGGGTGCCGGGTCCATCGCCGTACGCCAGTCCGGCCTGCCGCAGTGGTGGCCGTGGGGGCCACAGGTCGTGGTCACGGACGGCCTCGGTGCCGTCGACTGGCTGTGGCCCACGACCCTCTGGATGGTCGCCCTCGTCGCCCTCGTGGCGGCGTGGCTGCTGCTCGTGCGGCGAGCGCGGGCCGGGCTCGTCACGGCCGTGGGCGTTGCGCTGGTCGCGGCGCTCTGGGCGGTCCCGTTCGTCCTGGGGCCCCCGCTCGCGAGTCGGGACGTGTTCAGCTACGCCGCCTACGGCCAGATCGCGGCCGAGGGCCTTGACCCGTACGAGGTCGGTCCCGGCGTGCTGCCCACGACCCCGCTGACGGCGGCGGTCGATCCGCTGTGGGAGGACACGCCCAGCGTCTACGGCCCCGGGTTCCTCGCCGTCGTCGAGGTGACGGCCCGACTCGCCGGTGACGACTACCACGCCACGGTGCTGCTGCTCCGCCTCGTCGCACTGGTCGGGCTGGGCCTGGCCGGCCTCGGCGTGGCGGACATCGCCCGCTCCCGCGGCCACGACCCGGCCGTGGCCGTCGCACTCGTGCTGGCGAACCCGGTGACGTTGGTGCACCTCGTCAGCGGCGCCCACAACGAGGCCCTGATGGTGGGCCTGCTGGCGACCGGCGTCGCCGCCGCCGTACGTGGCAGGTGGCTGGCCGGGATCGCCCTGACGACGCTCGGGGCCACGGTGAAGTTCCCGGCGCTCGTCGCGGCGGGCTTCATCGCGATCTGGCAGGCGCGCGCGACGACCGGGGCAGGCGGGCGTGCACGCGTCGTGCTCGGCGGTGCCGGCGTGAGCCTCGCGCTGCTCGCCGGGGTCGGGATCGTGACCGGCCACGGGTTCGACTGGCTCACGACCCTCGACGACGGCATCGACGTGTTCTCGTACCTGTCGATCACGTCACTGCTGGGCGCGCTCGTGTCCGCCCCCGGGCTGGTCCAGGGACTCGGACTCGCCGCGGCAGCCGCCCTGACCGTGCGGTGGCTGGTGCAGGACGACGCCGACCCGGGACACCTCGGGGCTGCGCTGCTGGCCATCGCACTGCTCGGCCCGGTCGTCCACCCGCACTACCTGGTGTGGGGCGGCGTCCTGCTCGCCGCCACGGCGACGCCGACGCGGATGCGCTGGGTCGTCGCACCGATCGTCGTTGCGACGTTCGCGGTGCTGCCGGCCGCGGTCGGACCGGACCTCGCCGACCAACCCGTCAGCGGCCTGGTGGTGGCGTGCCTCGTCGTGGTGGCCGCGATGGCCGTCACGTCACGCGCGGTGCTGGATGGATCCGCCCATGGCATGGACGCCACCGTCGACGTGGACGATCTCGCCCGTGACCCCGGCTGACCAGTCGGACATGAGCACGACGGCCTGGCGGGCCACGGGTTCCGGGTCGTGGAGGTCCCACCCGAGCGGGGCGCGATCCGTCCACGTTTCGGTCAGCGTGTCGAAGCCCTCGATCGACTTCGCGGCGATCGTGCGCAGCGGACCGGCGGCAACGAGGTTCACCCGGATGCCACGCGGGCCGAGGTCCCGGGCGAGGTAGCGCGCCGTCGACTCGAGGCCGGCCTTGGCGACGCCCATCCAGTCGTAGCCGGGCCAGGCCACGGTGGCGTCGAAGTCCAACCCGACGATGGCGCCACCGTCCGATGCCTCGAGCAGGTCGGCGAACCCGCGCGCCATGGCCGCCAGCGAGTACGTGCTGACGTGCATCGCCGTCGCGACGTCCTCCCACGGGGCAGCCAGGAAGTCGCCACCGATGCAGGTCGACGGGCCGAACGCGACGGCGTGCAGGACCCCGTCGATGCGACCCCATCGCTCGCCGAGCTCCTTGGCGACGTTGTCGATGTCCTGCTCGCTGGTGACATCCATCTCGAGGACGTCCGGCGGTTGTGGCAGTCGCCGTGCGGTCCGTTCGGTCAGGCGCTTGGCACGACCGACGCCGGTGAGGACGACCTCGGCACCCTGTTCCTGGGCGAGGCGGGCGACGGAGAAGGCGATCGACCGCGGGTCGAGGACCCCGGTGATCAGGAGGCGGCGGCCCTCAAGCAGCATGGTGGTGTCCTTGCACGGGAGTGGGAAGGGGCAGGCGGGTGGTCCGGGGGTCCCCGGCCGCGGGGACGACGACCACGGCCATCGCGACCCCGCCGTCGTGGCTGAGGGTGACGGCGCCGCATGCCGGTTCGCCGTGGAGGTAGAGGCGCGGGGCGCCGTCGGGGCCGGTGCGCACCTCGGTGGCGTGGAACGGCAGGCGGAGGTCGCCAAGGGCCTTGCGCGTGGCCTCCTTGGCCGCGAACCGGGCCGCGAGGCGGGCGGCGACGGTCGGCGACTGTGGGTCGACGCCGCCGCGGAGGGCGTCCTCGATCTCGCGCTGGGTGAACAGGCGCGCCAGCATCGTCGGGCGACGGTGCATCCGCTCGGCGAGGCGGTCGATGTCGACCACGTCGCACCCGACGCGGGGCAACGCCTGCAGGGTGTGCTCGGACGTCGTCATGGTCGTGGTCACCAGTCGCTCATTGGGGCAGGTTGTCGTGGACGAAGCCCGGCGTGCGCCCGTCCCGCAGCGACCGCAGCAGGGCGATCAGCGCGGGGCGGGTCTCGTTCGGGTCGATGATCTGGTCGACGGATCCACGGCGTGCAGCCAGTTCGACGTGCATCGCGTCGTCGCGGTACTGCTCGATGAGGCCGTCGCGCAGGTTGGGCTGCTCGTCGATCTGGCGCCGGAAGATGATGTCCGCGGCGCCCTCGGCACCCATGACCGCGAGCTCGGCGTCCGGCCATGCGAGCACGGCGTCGGCACCCAGGGAGCGCGAGTTCATGACGATGTAGGACCCGCCGAACGCCTTGCGCATCACGACCGAGATCCGCGGCACCGTCGCCGAGGCGAACGCATGCAGCAGCTTGGCGCCCTTGCGGATCACGCCGTTGACCTCCTGCGCGGTGCCGGGCAGGAAGCCGGGCACGTCGACGAGGACCACGAGCGGGATGCCGAAGGCGTCGCAGAAGTGCACGAACCGAGCGCCCTTCTCGGAGGCGGTGAGGTCGAGCACGCCGGCGAGCCACTTGGCCTGGTTCGCGACGATGCCGACGGTCT
>JBFJMP010000254.1:0-4377 GCA_041633895.1 Nitriliruptoraceae bacterium | reverse complement strand
GGTGGGCGGGATCGACATCGCGGGCTCCTTGCTCGGCACTGTCCCGAGGCTGCCCCACGCTGCGACGATTGGCAACATGACTTGCCGTATTGGCAATATGCTGCCGAGACGACACCGGAGGAGGCGGCCATGGCCAAGGGTTCGACGTCCGGCGACGACTCGCTCGACGCTCGCGTGCGTGGGCGGCTCCGGCAGCTGCGAACCGAGCGGGGCCTCACCCTCCAGCAGGTGGCGGACGCCGCCGTGCTCGACGTGTCGACGTTGAGCCGCCTGGAGTCCGGGAAGCGCCGCCTCGCCATCGACCACCTGCCCGGCCTGGCGGCGGCGTTGGGCGTGTCGGTGGACGAACTCCTCGGCCCCGCCGTGACACCGGACCCCCGCGTCCGACGTGAACCGGTCACGCGCAACGGGATGACGATGTGGCCCCTCACCCACGCGGGCCCGGCTGGAGGCCTCCAGGCGTGGAAGTGGCGCATCGAGGCCGACCGGACGACGCCGCCAGACCCCCTTCCCGTCCACGAGGGCCACGACTGGATGTATGTCCTGAGCGGACGGCTGCGGCTCCTCCTCGGTGACCAGGACGTGGTGATCGAACCCGGCGAGGCGGTGGACTTCTCGACCCTCACACCCCACTGGTTCGGGGCCGTGGACGGTCCGGTCGAGGTGATCGCGATCTTCGGACCGCAGGGCGAGCGCGTGCACGTCCGCACCTGATCCGGTCCGTCGGCAGCGCCCCACCGCGGCCCGTCACGCCCCCCGCACGTCCCGAAGTCGCTCCCTGATGACGGTTGCGAGCACGACGGCATGGCTGTGTTCGACGTCCTTGGTCGCCGTCAGGAGGACGAGCGAACCCGCGGCAGCGCGCCGGACGAGGTCGTCGAGTGCACCTGCATGGTCGTCGTCCACGAGCTGATCGCGGTACCGGTCCGCGAAGGCCTCGAACCGGTCTGGCTCGTGTCCGTACCAGCGCCGGAGGTCATCACTCGGCGCAACCTCCTTCGCCCAGTGCGCCAGGTCGGCCTCGTCCTTGCGGACACCGCGCGGCCAGAGGCGATCGACGAGCACGCGTGCCCCGTCGCCGGCGTCGGGGTCGTAGACGCGCGCCACCTCCACACCCGTGGGTCCCATGGCACCTCCGTCCTCTCCCCCGCCACCGGCGACGAGCCTACGCCTGACCTGCAGACGGTCAGTCGTAGCTGTTCATCAGCCGGACGCTGGCGGTCAGCATCAAGGCGCCCGAGATCCCGACCACGGCGAAGCCCCGGGTCAGGCTCCCCCAGTTGAAGCCCTCGAGGATGAGGGACCGGACGGCCTCCATGATGTAGGTGACCGGGTTCAGGGTGGCTGCGATCTCCATCGGGCGCGTCAGCAGTTCGCGCGGCACGAAGTTCGGCGTCAGGAACAGGAGCGGGAAGAAGATCAGGCTGCCGGACTGGGTGGCCGCCGCGCTCCGCGTCTTCAGGGCGATCAGTTGCATCAGGCCGCTGAAGACCATCGCCCACAGCGACACCAGGACGACCAGGACGACGAGCCCGGGGATGCCGCTCGCGATCCGGACGCCGAACGGCAGGGCGATGATGACCATCGCGATGGCGATGACGCCGACCTTCACGACCTCGGCGTACAGCCGGCCCGCGACGATCGCCGTTCGGGCGACCGGCGTGGCGCGCAGCTTGTCGAAGTACCCACCCTCGATCTCCTCGACGAGGTAGAGCGCGGCACTGCCGAACGACGCGGCGAGCAGCAGCGAACTGGGCAGCTGGAAGGCGGCGTAGCCCTGCCCGAACAGGAACTCGGTGCCTTCGGCCGGGAAGATCCGCGAGGCCTGCCCCACGTTCACGACCAGGAAGAACAGCGGAATGAAGAGCGTCGGAAGCAGGGCGTCCGGCGTCCGGAGGGCCTCGCGCATGGCGCGCTGCCCGAGGATCAGCGACGAGTTGAAGGAACTCATGCCCGCACCTCCTTGACCTGGCCGGCCACTCGCTCGCGAGTGCGCCCGGTCGCATCCAGGAAGACGTCGTCGAGCGTCGGCGCCGCGTCCAGGCCGTTGCGCGTTCGGACCTCGTCCTTGAGCTGCTGTGGCGTTCCCTGCCTCACGATCGTCCCCATGTCGATGATGGCGATGCGTCCCGCCAACTGGTCCGCCTCCTCCAGGTACTGCGTGGTGAGGAAGACGGTCGTGCCCTGGGCATTGATGCGACGGACCTCGTCCCAGACGGTCAGCCGACTGGCCGGGTCCAGCCCGGTCGTCGGCTCGTCGAGGAAGAGCACCTCCGGCTCGTGGACCAGCGCGGAGGCCAGGTCGAGGCGTCGCTTCATGCCGCCCGAGTACCCGCCGATGCGTCGATCCCCCGCGTCCTCGAGTTCGACCAGCGCGAGCAGTTCGTCGGCCCGCGCCGTGGCCTCTGACCCGGTCATGCCGAACAGCCGTCCCTGCAGCGTGAGGAGTTCGCGCCCCGTCTGCCGGACGTCGAGCCCGGCCTCCTGCAGGGCGACGCCGATCTTCAGGCGCGCCGCGTCGGGGTCGGCGGCGACGTCCACGCCTGCCACGCGGGCCTCTCCCCCGGTGATCGTCATGAGCGTGGTCAGCATGCGGACGGTGGTCGACTTGCCCGCCCCGTTCGGGCCGAGGAAGCCGAAGATCTCGCCCGGCGCGACGGCGAGGTCGACCCCACGGACGGCGTCGACGTCACCGTCCTTCCCGGTGTAGGTCTTGCGGAGGCCGGTGGCCTCGATCGCATGGTTCATGTGGAGGGTCCCCTGTGCTGGAGCTGGATGGGTCTGTGTCGGTCTGTCTGGTCTGCCGCCGACGATAACCGACTATTGCGGCAGTATTCCTTCCTCAATGTCACGTAGTCTCGGGGCATGCCGAACTCGTCCGCACGCCTGATCGAACTGCTGGAGCTGCTCCAGTCGCGGCGCTCGTGGACGGGCACCGAACTCGCGTCACGACTCGGGGTCTCGACGCGGACGTTGCGCAACAACGTCGCGCAACTGCGCGAACTGGGGTTCCCCGTGACCGGGACGACGGGCGTCGCCGGCGGCTACGAACTGGGCGCCGGCGCACGCATGGCACCGCTGCTCCTCGAGGACGATGAGGCCGTCGCCGTCGCCGTCGGCCTTCGCACCGCCGCCAACGCCGGCATCCACGGCATCGAGGAGGCGTCCGTCCGCGCCCTCGCCAAGCTCGGCCAGGTGCTGCCCGAGAAGCTCCGTGGCACCGTCGAGGCCCTGCAGGGCACGATCGAACCCCTGCGATGGGGGCTCCAGCGGGACCTGGTGTCGCCCGAAGCGTTGACGGTCTTCTCGCAGGCCTGCCGCGACAGCGTGCAGGTGCGCTTCGACTACGTGGACGCAACCGGCGCGTCGACGCAGCGCGAGGTCGAACCCCACACCCTCGTGCCCGACGGTCGACGGTGGTACCTGGTCGCCTTCGACCCGGACCGGATGGACTGGCGCACGTTTCGCGTCGACCGGACACAGCGGGCACGGTTGGCGCGTCGAGGCTTTCGCCGGCGTCCGCTGCCGGCGGCGGACGCTGCGACGTTCGTGCGCGAACGACTCCACCGCCAACGGTCCTCGCACGAGGTCAGCGTCCGGTTGCACACCGACCTCGCCACTGCCACGGAGACCTTCGGCCCGGCCGTGGGAGAGCTGTCCGCCGAGGGAGACACCACTCGGCTGGACGCCACCGTGGAGAGCCTCGAGTGGCTGGCCCTCCGGTTGGCGATGAGTGCGATCGAGTTCACCGTCATCGCCCCGGAGGAACTCCGCACGACGATCGCGGACCTGGCGGCCCGCCTCGATCGGGGCGCGGCCCCGACCTGACCGGCAGGTCAGTCGCTGGCGAGGCGGCCGGCGACGAGCGCGACACCCGTCAACGCACGCAGTTCCCGCCGCCGGAAGGCCGGCCCCTGCTTGCGCACCACCAACAGCGCGCGTGTGCCCGCCGCGTCGAGGGGTGCGGCGGCGACCGCCGAGTCGTCCGCGTCGAGACCCCAACGAGCGGGTACCCAACTGGCGCCGGGAACCAGCGCCCGGGTCTCGGTCAGCGGCAGCCACGGCGTCTTGGCCCCAACCATCGACGGCGACCCCACGCTGCCTGCGAGCCGCAACGGCTGGGGTTCCCTCGGTGCCACCACGGCCGCCCAGTTGACGCGCAACGCCGCGGGCATCCCATCGACCAAGGTCTGCAGCACGGCGTCGGCGTCGGCGAGGACCAGTGCCTCGACCAACTCGAGGGGACCGTCGAACATCGGGCGCTGCTGCACGGGGCGGAACACCTCGACGTGGACGTCGGGAAGGTCGGCAAGACCAGCCTTCACGGCCGCAACCGCATCGCCCGACAGGTCGAGGAGGATTTGGTCGACGGCGGTG
>JBFJMP010000253.1:0-4426 GCA_041633895.1 Nitriliruptoraceae bacterium | reverse complement strand
GGAGCGGGCTGGGTGTGGAGGGGGGCGTCGGTGCGTCGTGCGGCCCGCAGACGGGCGGCGGAGGCACGCGGGTTGCGCGCGACCTCATCGTCCGCAGGCCGCTCGGGCTTGCGGACGATGAGGTCAACGAGGGGGACGCGGCCGCAGGCGCACACCGGGAGTCCCGGTGGGCAGACGCACCCGGTGGCCGCGTCGGTGAAGGCCCGCTTGACGAGGCGGTCCTCCAGGCTGTGGTACGCGATGGCGACGGCGACGCCGCCCGGGGCGAGTCGGTCGATCGCGACGGGAAGGATGTGTTCGAGGGCGTCGAGCTCGCCGTTGACGGCGATGCGCAGCGCCTGGAACGTCCGGGTGGCGGGGTGGCCACCGGTGCGTCGGGCCGCGGCGGGGATCGCGTCTCGCACCACCTCCGCGAGCTCGGTGGTGGTGGCCAGCGGGCGCGCCGCCACGATCGCTCGGGCGATGCGCGGGGCGAAGCGCTCGTCCGCGTAGGTGCGCAGGATGCGGATGATCTCCTCGACCGGCGCATCGTTGACGATGTCCGCGGCGGTACGGGGCGCGTCGGGGCCCATCCGCATGTCCAGTGGGCCCTCCTGGCGGTACGAGAACCCGCGCTCGGCCCGGTCGACGTGCATCGACGAGATCCCCAGGTCCAGCAGGATCCCGGCGATCGTGGGGATGCCGAGGTCGTCGAGGGCCTCGTCGAGGGCGTCGAATCGGGCCTGGACGAGGTCGACCGTCAGGCCGTCCACCATGCGCAGGCGCATGCCGGCCAGGTCGAGGGCGTCGGGGTCACGGTCGATGCCGACGATGTGCGCGTGGCCGTAGCGCTCGCGTCGCGCCAGGGCGACCGCGCGGGCGTGGCCACCGGCGCCGAGGGTGGCGTCGACGATCACCCCGTCCGGCGCGGCGGCGAGCAACTCGACCACCCGGTCGAGCATGACAGGAACGTGCGGGGCGTCGGTGGCCATCACTCGCCCGCCCCTTCGTCGTACTCCGAGAACTCCTCGTCGATCTCGTCGAGGTAGGCGTCGTAGCGAGCGCGGTCCCAGATCTCGACGTTGTCGTCGTGGCCGAGGACCAACAGGTCCCGGTCCAGGTGGGCGTACTCGCGCAGGGCAGCCGGCACGACGATCCGGCCCTGGCTGTCGGGGACCTGCTTGTGCCCGGCCATGAGGATGCGGAACTGGGCGCGGCCCCGCTTCGTGTTGCGGTCGATCGACTCCCGTGCCTCGGCGACGCGGCGCTCGTAGGCGGAGACCGGCCACAGGTTCACGGTCCGTTCGTGGCCCTTGACGAGCACGACACCGGTGGACAGACGCTCCCGGAACGCAGCCGGGAGCACCATCCGCCCCTTGTCGTCCAGCGTGTGCTGGAACTCGCCCTGGAACTCCACGGATTCGCCGATTCCTTGTCCCCCGCGGCCGGCCTGCGGCGGCAGGTGAGCGCACGGGAATGTCCTCCACTTTGCTCCACCCTATTCCACCCCTGCTCCACCGTCAACCACACAACGTCGGAATTCAGGCGTCTAATACCCTTAGAACGCGTGGAACGAAGTGGAGCGCCGGGGCCTCCCGAGCTCGAACCCGGGCACGACGACGTCCGCTCCCCGCCGGTGGTGCGTGGCGGGGAGCGGTGTGGAGGGCGGTGGGGGGCGGGTGGCCGGCTCAGTCGGCCCCGTGGGTCAGGCGGAGCAGGCCACCCATCCACAGCTCGGCCAGCGTCGTCACGGCGGTCTCGCGTTCCGTCGATCCGGATGCGGCCAGGCGGTCGGTCGTGTAGCCCTCGACCATGGCCACGAGCGCACCAGCGGCGACGACCGGGTCGTGGGCCGTGCCGGCGAGGACCGGCCGCAGGTGGCCGGCGACCGTGTCGGTGTACTCGCCCCGCACCCGCCGGAGGCGCTCGCGGAAGTGCTCGTCGTGGGCGGCAGCCTCGATCCAGGCGCCGATGACGTGGCCCTCGTCACCGAGCGCCTCGACGAAGCGGGCGATGACGTCGCGCACCACCGTGGACACGTCGTCGCCGTCCCACGGCTCGTCGACGACCTCACGCAGGCGGTCGGCCGCGCGGTCGACGAGGGCGTCGAGGATCGCGGCCCGGTTCTCGTAGTACGTGTAGAAGGTGCCGTGGCTCACGCCGGCCAGCGCCACGATGTCCTCGACGCGCGCGTTGGCGTAGCCGTGCTCGGCGAAGACCTGGCGTGCGGCGTCGCGCAGGCGCAGGGCCGTCTTCTCGCCACGGCTCGTGCGTGGGCGGTCCTCACCCACCGTGTCCGTACCGCCGACCAGTGCGACCACCCCCGCAATCCTCGGACTCGCGCTGGCGCGCGACGAACGGACACCGTACCGTCAGATGCATTGACATCGACGTCAAGTTCCGATGGGCGGGACCGACACGGGAGGCAGGACCACATGAGTTTCGACTGCGACGGCTGCAACGAACGCATGGAGGGCTCTCGCGTCGTGTTCTCCTCGGAGGCCACGGACGAGACCGGCATCGACGTCCAGCTGACGAAGCGCTGGACCGTCTGCCCCGACTGCGCGGACGAGGTGTTCACGAGCATCGGCGAGCCCAACCCGTGGGCCGACGTCGACTTCAAGACCGTCGTGCAACCCGGCGAGGAGTCGGCCAGCATGCGCTGACGGCGCGGCGCCGGCGCCTCCGCGCGGCGGCCGTCGTCCCCCCGGGCAGGGCATCGGCCCGGCGCTACGCTCGCGCGCACGGGACCGAGGAGCGACCGGGTGGCACGTACGACGGGGACCAGGCGCCGCAGCGCCGGCCAGACGGACCTGGGGCAGGTCACGGACACGTTCGCGGCCATCGAGGAGAACGTGTCCTCGGTCGTGACCGGGAAGGTCGGGGTCATCCGACTGGCCCTGGTCGCCCTGCTGGCCGAGGGCCACATCCTCGTCGAGGACGTCCCCGGTGTCGGCAAGACGCTGCTCGCCCGAGCGCTGGCGCGGTCGATCGACTGCTCGGTGCGTCGCGTCCAGTTCACCCCCGACCTGTTGCCCTCGGACGTGACCGGCGTCACCGTCTACTCGCCCGACACCGGCCAGTTCGAGTTCCGGCCGGGACCGGTGTTCGCGAACATCGTGCTCGGCGACGAGATCAACCGCGCCGGCCCCAAGACCCAGTCCGCCATGCTGGAGTCGATGGAGGAGCGCACGGTCACCATCGACGGCGTGACGCACGAGCTCGCGGTGCCGTTCATGGTCATGGCCACCCAGAACCCGATCGAACTCGAGGGCACCTATCCGCTGCCCGAGGCACAACGCGACCGCTTCATGCTCCGCCTGGCCATCGGCTACCCGGGCGCTGACGCGGAACTGGCGATGCTGCGCGTCCACGGTGGCGACGACCCCATGGCCAGCCTCACCGCCGTCACGGATGCGGCGACGGTCGCGGACATGATCGCGGTCGTCCGGGGCCTCCACGTCGCCGAGTCGGTCCAGCACTACATCGTCGCCCTCTGCCGCTCCTCGCGCGAGCACCCGGATCTCGAGCTCGGGGCGTCGCCCCGAGCGTCGCTGGCCATGCTCCGGGCGGCGCGCGCCCTCGCGGCGCTCTCGGGACGTGACCACGTGCTCCCCGACGACGTGAAGGCGATGGCGCCGCACCTCCTCCCGCACCGCCTCATCCTGTCCCCCGACGCCCTGCTGGCCGGTCGCACGGCCGACCAGGTCGTCGGGGACCTCCTCGCAGACGTGCCCGCCCCGACCCGCTGATGCTGACCCCACGTGGCTGGAGCGCCGTCGGCGCCGCTGGCGCGCTGTGGTTCCTCGGCCGCCTGTTCGGGGTCCGCGAACTCGGCATGGCCGCGGTGGCCACGCTGGGGCTCGTCGCGCTCGCGATCGTGGCGACGCGGGTCCTGTCGAACCGCCTCGAGGTGACCCGGCGGCTCCACCCGGTCCACCTCCACGCGGACCAACGTGCGGACGTCGAGGTCCGCGTGGTCAACCGGGGGCGCCTGCCCACCGCGGCACTGCGCATCGCCGACGACGCCGACCCGGCCCTGAGCGGCATGGATCGCTTCGCAGTCCGCCCGCTCCACGTGGGTGAGTCCGTCGCCCTGCGCTACCAGTTGCAGGGCCGCCGCCGCGGCGCGTTCACCGTCGGCCCCACCCGCGTCGAGGCTCGTGACCCTGCCGGCCTCGCACGTCGCACGGCCCTGCGGGGGCCGCGCCACGAGGTCGTGGTCTACCCGCCCATCGAGGCGCTCGGCGTCGGCCCGGCGCTGGCCGGCCACATCGGCACCGGCACCGACGGCCCGCCGCGCCCCGGCCCGTCCGGCGACGACCTCGCGAACCTGCGGGAGTACGTGCAGGGCGACGACCTCCGCAAGGTCCACTGGCGCTCCACAGCCCATCGCGGGAAGCTCATGGTCCGCCAGGAGGAGAACCGCCAGCGCCCCGAGGCCGTC
>JBFJMP010000252.1:0-4432 GCA_041633895.1 Nitriliruptoraceae bacterium | reverse complement strand
TCCGACGAGCGTCGTCATGGCCACGAAGGCGATTCCCGTGCCCAGCGTGCCGAGGGGGACCATGGCGGCCGCGGCCCCGAGGTCCCACTCGGACGAGCGCAGCCCGACGAGCCCGTAGGGCAGGACCAGCACCGTCGCGACGAGTTGCACGCGCAGGATCACCGGGAGCGCGCCGTAGCGCTGCTGGAGCGGCACGGCGATGCTCGTCGCCAGGCCGTAGAGGAACGTGGCCAGGATCACGAGTCCGGTCCCGGTCGCCGTGCTGCTGGCCCCGGACAGCTCCGGGAGCGAGATCGCGACCACGCCGGAGAAGCCGACGAGCAGGCCGACGCGCTGGATCGGGCCGGGCAGGGTCCGCAGGAGGATCGTCGCCCACAACGCGCTCATGAGCGGAACCGCGCCGTTGAGCATGCCCGCCAGTGCCGAGTCGACCCACTGCTGGGCGATCGGGAACAGCGTCAACGGGATCGCGGTCCAGACGAGGCCCAGCAGTGCGATCCGCGACCAGTCGTCCCGTGCGATCGGGGCTCGGGCACGCGGGATCGCAAGCAGGACCAACGCCCCGAGCGCGACCCGCGCGAGGGTGATCGTGCCGGGGGCGAAGTGGTCGAGCCCGATCTCCATCCACAGGAACGACGAGCCCCAGATCAGGGCGACGGCCGAGAACAGGCCCCATTCGGGCATGCCGAAGGCGTCGGATGAGGTCCCCGCGGAGGTCTCGATCAGACGTCGGCGTGGTGGCGTGGTGGTGCTCATGGGCCGACGATACGCCCTCCCGCGGGTGGGCGACCGTGCCACCCGCCGGGCGACTGGTCCGCTCGGCTGGCAGTGGTCGGCGTGGCCGCCTAGCGTCCCGACGGGACCGCGACCCCCCGATGGAGGTGCCCCGTGAGGATACGAACCCTGATCGCCTTCGGTACGGGGCTCGGCGTGGGCGTGGCGGCGACCTACCTGGCCGACCCGGACCACGGCGCCGAGCGGCGGGTCGAGGCGGGCCGGTGGGCGCTCGCGCAGGGGCGCGAGCAGGCGGTGCACGCCGCACGCTCGGCCACGACCGCCGCGCGGTCGTACACGGGAGCGGCCGTCGAGGGCTTTCTCGAGTCGGTGACGGCGGCCCAGCACACCGACTGACGCGACCGGGCTCACCACCTCCCGAGCGGTCAGGGGCGGCCAGAGGCGGCCAGGGGGCGAGTTGACCTGTCCGGATGGCCCCGGCCGTTGCCGCCCTGTCCGGGTGGCCGGGGGAGGGCGACCTCCAGCTTGTGAATCGAGGCACAATTGCTTGCAACAGTTAGCACCTCTCCCTCGACCACCACCGACTGGTTGCACCCGTGTCCTCCCGCATCTCCTCCCATCCCATCCTGTCCCTGCTCGCCCTGACGGCTCTGCTCGCCGTCGTCTCGCTCCTGTTCGTCCGCCGCGCCGCGACCACGCCCCACGCGGGCATGGTGATGGGCGCGATCGAACCCGAACCGACCTCTGACGGACTCGTGGTCCCCGCCGTCGTGGGCGGCGTCGTCGCGGCACCACTGCCGGAGGCCCACGACGGACTCGACGATGGCGAGCTCGTCCCCGCTGGTACCGACGCCGTCCTGGCCGCGCCCGCGCGCAACGTGTGGGACGACCTCGCGGACTGCGAGTCCGGGGACTGGGACGCCGACGGCGATCCGATCACCGGGTCGGCACGGTGGGACTACGGCCTGACGTTCTCGCACGGCGACATCTTCGAGGGTGGGCCCAACTTCCACCCGGGGACGTGGGACGCGTTCCGCGACGCCGACATGCCTGACCACGCCGGACTCGCCACGCGCGACCAGCAGGTCGTCGTGGCCGAGCGCGTGCTGGACGAGCAGGGCTGGGGCGCCTGGCCGGTGTGCTCGCGGATGCTCGGCCTGCGCTGACCAGTCGTCGGCGCACTAGCGTCCGTAGCACCTCCGACGGACTGGCCGACGCCCATGGACTTCGCCCTCTCGCCCCGCACCGTGGAACTGCGTGACAACCTGCTCGAGTTCATGGACGAGTGGGTCTATCCCAACGAGGCGACGCACCGCGAGCAGGTCGAGGCGTCGGGGGATCGGCAGTTCCACCCGCCGATCATGGAGGAGCTCAAGGCCGAGGCGCGTCGGCGTGGCCTGTGGAACCTCTTCCTGCCCGAGAGCGAGTTCGGTGCCGGGCTGACCAACCTCGAGTACGCCCCGCTCGCCGAGATCACGGGCCGCTCGCCCGAGATCGCGCCGGAGGCGCTGAACTGCGCCGCCCCGGACACGGGCAACATGGAAGTGCTGGCGATGTTCGGCACGCCCGACCAGCAGGACGAGTGGTTGCGCCCGCTGCTCGACGGCGAGATCCGATCGGCCTTCTTCATGACCGAGCCGGCGGTCGCGTCGTCGGACGCGCGCAACATCCAGGCATCGATCGTCCGTGACGGTGACGAGTACGTCATCAACGGCACGAAGTGGTTCTCCAGCGGTGCCGCCAGCCCGCGCTGCAAGGTCGGCATCTTCATGGGCGTGACCGACGCCGACGCCGAGCCGTACCGGCAGCAGTCGATGATCCTCGTGCCCCTGGACACGCCTGGCATCACCGTGGAACGCGAGTTGCCCGTGCTCGGTCGCTACGACGGCCACGGTGGCCACCCCGAGGTCACGTTCACGGACGTGCGCGTCCCGGCGTCGAACCTCATCGGCACCGAGGGCGACGGCTTCATGATCGCGCAGGCGCGGCTGGGCCCCGGTCGCATCCACCACTGCATGCGGGCCATCGGCATGGCGGAGCGCGGCTTCGAGCTGATGTGTCGCCGTGCCAACACGCGCGTCGCCTTCGGGCGCCCGCTGGCCAAGCAGGGCAAGATCCGTCACTGGATCGCCCAGTCCCGCGTGCAGATCGAGCAGGCCCGCCTGCTGACCCACAAGGCTGCGTGGCTGATGGACACGCAGGGCGTCAAGGGTGCACGGATGGAGATCGCCGCCATCAAGATCGCCGCCCCGACCATGGCCGAGTACGTGCTCGACAAGGCCATCCAGGTCCACGGCGGGATGGGCGTCACCGACGACACGCCGATCGCCGGCATGTACGCCTGGATCCGGGCCATGCGCCTGTTCGACGGGCCGGACGAGGTCCACGAGATGTCGTTGTCGCGCAGCGAGCTCGGCCGGTTCCTGGACGACGACGCCAGCTGATGCCCGACCCGTTCGCCGCCACCGTCGCCAGCCACGAGGCGGCGGTGCGCGCAGCGGGTTACCGGCCGTCGGTCTCGCGCCGGGGCGTTCGGCAGTGGCGGCGGGACGTGCAGGGCGCGATCCAGGTGGTCGAGGTCGTCGGCGCGCCGACGGCGGCGTGGGCGCGCCGACGGCGACCGGACGACGCCGAGGTCCGGACGTGGCTCGGAGTCGTGCATCCGGTGCTCGACCTCGCGTTCGCACGGGTCACGCCCGATCCGATCCGCGTTGCCGAGGATGCCCACGTGCGGCGCCTGCTGGACACGACCACGGCCGACGGGCTGGCCTGGCTCGACCGCCACGTGGATCCCCGCGCGGCGTTGGCCGACGACGTGGCCGTGGACCCGTTCGTCGCCCTGGAGATCGCGGCACTCGTCGTCGACGTGCCAGCCGGGGACGTGGCCGCGGCAGCCGCGCGCACCGCGGCCGCCAACGAGTCGGACCCCGAGCGCCGGCGGCAACTCGAGGTCCGATGGCGGGAGGCGGTCACCCGCCTCCACACGTCCTGACGGTCAGCCTGCCGGGGCGTCGCCGTGCTTGGCGCGCTTGGCCGTCCGGCCACGCGTCGTCGCGTCGAGCTCGACCTTGCGCAGGCGCACGGCCGTCGGGGTCACCTCGACGGCTTCGTCCTCGCGGATGAACTCCAGCGCCTGCTCGAGGCTCATCGCGCGCGGCGGGGCGAGGCGGACCAGTTCGTCACCGGTGGAGGAGCGCACGTTCGTGAGCTTCTTCTCCTTGGTGGGGTTGATGTCCATGTCCTCGGAGCGGGCGTTCTCGCCGTTGATCATGCCCTCGTAGACGTCGACGCCCGGGGCGATGAACATCTGGCCGCGGTCCTGCAGGTTCATCAGCGCGTACATCGTCGCGGCACCGCGGCGGTCGGCGACCAGCGAGCCGTTGGGGCGCGTGCGGATCTCGCCCTGCCACGGCTCGTATCCGTCGAAGACGTGGTGCAGGATGCCGGTGCCGCGGGTCTCGGTCAGGAACTCGGTCCGGAAGCCGATGAGGCCGCGGGCCGGCACCCGGTACTCGAGGCGGGTCCAGCCGGTGCCGTGCGTGATCAGCTGCTCCATGCGGCCCTTGCGCAGGCCGAGCAGCTGGGTGACGACGCCGACGTAGTCGTCGGGGACGTCGATCGACAGGTGCTCGAACGGCTCGTGCGGGCTGCCGTCGACCTCACGGATGACGACCTGCGGCTTGCCGACCGTCAGCTC
>JBFJMP010000251.1:0-4433 GCA_041633895.1 Nitriliruptoraceae bacterium | reverse complement strand
TCTCGAACCAGGCTCGTGACATCGAGACCCAGGACGAGATCGCCCAGGTCGCCGGCATCTCGGCGAACAACGACCCCGAGATCGGCCGCACCATCGCGGACGCGATGGACAAGGTCGGCAAGGACGGTGTCATCACCGTCGAGGAGTCGCAGACGTTCGGCATGGACCTCGAGTTCGTCGAGGGCATGCAGTTCGACAAGGGCTTCCTGTCGCCGTACATGGTGACGGACACCGAGCGCATGGAGGCGGTCTTCGAGGACCCCTACATCCTCATCGCCAACTCCAAGATCTCCTCGGTCCAGGACCTGCTCCCGGTCCTCGAGAAGGTCATGCAGGGCGGTCGCCCGCTGGTCATCGTCGCCGAGGACGTCGAGGGCGAGGCCCTCGCGACCCTGGTCGTGAACAAGATCCGCGGCACCTTCCAGTCGGCCGCCGTCAAGGCGCCGGGCTTCGGTGAGCGTCGCAAGGCCATGCTCCAGGACATCGCGATCCTCACGGGCGGCCAGGTCATCTCGGAAGAGGTCGGCCTCAAGCTCGAGAACACCACGATCGACCTGCTCGGCCGTGCCCGCAAGGTTGTCATCACCAAGGACAACACCACGATCGTCGAGGGCGCTGGGTCCGAAGAGGACATCAAGGGCCGCATCAGCCAGATCAAGGCTGAGATCGACAAGACCGACTCCGACTGGGACCGCGAGAAGCTCCAGGAGCGCCTCGCGAAGCTCTCCGGCGGTGTCGCCGTGGTCAAGGTCGGCGCTGCCACCGAGACCGAGCTCAAGGAGGTCAAGCACCGCATCGAGGACGCACTGTCCGCGACGCGTGCGGCCGTCGAAGAGGGCATCGTCGCCGGTGGTGGTACCGCACTGCTGCAGGCGCACGCTGGCCTCGACAAGCTCGAGCTCGAAGGTGACGAGGCGACGGGTGCGCGCATCATCGCGTCCGCGCTCTCCGCTCCGCTGTACTGGATCGCGTCGAACGCGGGCCTCGAGGGCTCCGTCGTCGTCGAGAAGGTCCGCGGCATGGAGCCGGGCCAGGGCCTCAACGCCCTGACCGAGACCTACGAGGACCTCATCGCTGCCGGCGTCATCGACCCGGCCAAGGTGACGCGTTCCGCACTCCAGAACGCGGCGTCGATCGCCAGCCTCCTGCTGACGACCGAGGCGCTCGTTGCCGACAAGCCGGAGCCGCACGACGCCGGCGGTGCCGGCGGCGGTCACGACCACGGCATGGGCGGCATGGGCGGCATGGACTTCTGAGTCCAGCCTCCACGCAGCACGAACAACGGAGCAGGCCCCGCCGACTGGCGGGGCCTGCTCCGTTACCGTCGCCGGCCATGTGGACGGAGCAGCAGATGGTCTGGGAACGCAAGGTGTTCGGTGTGGGCTGGGCGAAGACGGGGACGACGACCCTGGGTGAGTGCATGCGCCTGCTCGGGGCCCGCCACCAGAGCGCCATGTTCAGCCTCGTCCCAGACCTCGAGGTGGGGCGCCGCGACGTGATCGTGGACGCCGCCGAGCCGTTCGACAGCGTCGAGGACTGGCCGTGGCTGCTGGTCTACCGGGAACTGGACGTGCGCTATCCGGGCTCGCGGTTCGTGCTGACCACGCGCGACTCGGACGCGTGGCTCGGCAGCTACCGGAACATGCTGGCCACGGGATCCTCCTCGCCGGAGGCCGACCACCGGCGACGTGTGCTGTACGGGTTGCCGTTCCCCGACGTGTCCGACGAGGACCTCGTCCGGCGCTACGTGCAGCACAACGCGGACGTGCGTGCCTGGTTCTCGGATCGACCCGACGCGCTGCTGGAGGTGGACTGGGGGCGCGGCGACGGTTGGGCGGAACTGTGTGCGTTCCTGGACGTCGACCCTCCCGACGCCCCGTTTCCCCACGCGAACCGAGGCGACTACGTCACAGGTCGCCGAGCTGGTCCCGAATCAGGGTGATGTCGGCGTTCTCCACGGGGACGTCCGTGCCGTCGTCCAGCATGCACATCTCGACGGTGGCGACGAACAGGTCGAGGTGGAACGGCTTGTGGACGTAGTAGGCGGCGCCCCCAGCGATCCCGCGCTCCTCGCCGTCCGCGCCCTCGAGCGCCGTCAGCATCACGACCGGGACGTCGCGGGTCCGGGCGTCGCCCTTGAGGTCGTCGAGCACCTCGAAGCCGTCACGCCCCGGCATCATCACGTCGAGGATGAGGACGTGGGGCTGCCACGCCGCGGTCCGTTCGACGGCCTCGCTCCCGTCCGGGAGCGTCGCCACCTCGTGTCCCTCGATCTCGAACGCCGCCGTCAACAGGTCCCGGATGGAGGCGTCGTCGTCGACGACGAGGATGCGTCCCATGTCACCGCCCCCCGCTCCTGCTCCGATGCGCTCGTCGCGGTGTGCGACGATCACCGTAAGTGTGCCGGAGCCTACGCGACGGTGTCGGCTGATCCGTGGGGAGGTCGCGTTGGTGAACAGTTGGACGGACGCTGACGAGGTGACGCCCCACCTGCGGGCCCGCCTGGTCCCGGCGGACGTGGACTGGGACGCCCTCGGCGCGCCGGAGCGAGCCCTCTGGCGCGGCGTCGTCTGGTCGCGGGCGGGGCGCGGGGATCTCGCATGGCGGTCCTGGTCCGACGTCGACGCGCCGAGGCTCATGGCCTGGCGCGCCGCCGAGCAGGGGCGCGTCCTGCGTGAACTCGGCCTGCACGACGCGGCCGAGGCGCTCGAGGCACCTGCCCTCGACGCGGCCGCGGATCCGGTGGTCGCGGTCATGCTGCGCATCTCGCTCGCGGCGGATGCCGTCGGGCGCAACGAGGTGGATCTTGCCGCCCGGCGGTTGGCAGCGGCCCGGGCAGCGGCGACCAGCGTCCGCGACGCCGGCGACTCGCCGCGCCTGGCCCGACAGCGGCTGCGGCTGGCCTGGGTCGGTGCGGAGGTCGACTGGATCCACGGCCGGACGCCCGACGGCGCGGGGTTGCCGACGCGGGCTCCGGACGGGGCCATCCTGTGGCCCCATGACCACGTGCACGGCTCGGACTTCCACCGCGCGAAGTCGCTGCTCTTCGCCGGCATGGTCCACCGTGACCTCGGCCTGTTGGACCGCGCAGTCGACCTGGCACCGGCGGGGCTGGCCTGGGCACTCCACCTGGCGCGAGCCGAGCTGGGGGCGCCCGACGGGGAGCGGTCCGCCGCGCAGGCGTGGGCCCGGTGCGTGCCGCCGCCCCATGTGGCCGCAGCCGTCGCTGCATCACCGACCGCGCTGCGGTTGCGTGGGAGCTCAGGCGGGGCCTGAGTCGCGTCGTCGCGAGCGGACGACGGCGGCGACCGCCGCGACCAGCAGCACCAGTGCGGTGGCCCCCGTGGCCGCTCGGGGGAACCACCACCGTGACGCGGTGGCCCGCTGGACCGCGGTGGGGTCGTCCACGGCCGCGACGGCCACGTCCACGTCGATCCGTCCGATCAGGGAGCCCGACACGTCGACGCGCAGCTGACGTCCGGGCGCCGGCACGATGACGTTGCGGATCGTGTCGGTCCCCGCATCCACCCCCGGCCACGCGCGGACGCGGACGGCGACGTCGACGACGGTGATGGCGTCGGCCTCGAGGTTGACGACGACCACGCCGTCGCCCGGGTCGACCTGCGCGATCGTGACCTCGGCCGGCGGGAGCGTGCCGATGGCGACGATCCCCGCGACCTCGACCTCCGGCGTGGTCCCCTCGGTGCGGGCCACCAGCGCGACGACGCCGTCGGGAGTGTCTGCGGGCACATCGATCGAGACGCGACCCACCTCGCCTTCGCGCAGGGTCAACGACGAGGATGGCGGGGCGAGGTCCAAGCGACGCGCACCGGGGGTCACTGCACCCGTCGCATCGACCGTGATGTCGACGATCGTCAGTTCGAGGGTGACGTCGGCGCCGCCGTTGCGCAGCGTCCAGCGCACGCCAGCCCCCGCGTCGACACGCTGCATCGGTGGGTCGACGGCGATCACGTCGTCGACGGCACCGCCCGGCACCACGAGGATCGGGTCGCCGTCCTGGGCGGTCGCGGGGCTCCCGACCGCGAGCACGAACGCGAGCGTCGACAGGACGAGGAGGGCGAGGGGACTCACCCAACGTGTCGTCATCACCGTCCTCCTCGCTCGTCGCCGGCTCAGCGTAGGCATCGCTGCGGCCTACGCTGTCGCGCATGACTGCCTTCCTTCGCTCACGTCTCACGGCGACGCTGCTCGTGGCCCTCCTCGCCGGCGCGTGCAGCTCCGGCCTGTCGGTCGAGGACCGCATCGCCGCCATCGCCGACGCCCGCGCGCAGGTCGGGGCGCCGGCCTCCGCCGTGGGCACGGCCGTCGCGGCGGTACACGTCCGACTCGAGGGCTTTGCGGCCCACCCGTCCACCCCGGAGCACGCCGCGCTCATCGAGGCGAACGCGGACCTCGAGAAAGCGCTGACCGAC
>JBFJMP010000250.1:0-4488 GCA_041633895.1 Nitriliruptoraceae bacterium | reverse complement strand
CGCCTCGACGCTGGCCCGGGTGGCGGCGGCAGAGTCCCGTGAGAAGACGGTGATCTGGACGTAGGACAGGTCACCCGACCATTCACAGAACGCGTCGAACAGGAAGCCCGCGCCGAGGACCTCACCGAGGTTCTCCGGATCCTCGAACACGACGCCGAGGGCCCGCGTCATCTCGACCCCGCTCACGGGTGGACATCCGATGACCTCGTCGACCTCGAGGACCAGTGGGTCCACGACGTGGACGATCGACCCGCGATCGGGCAGTTCGACCGAGGCACGGACGACGACCGACCGCTCCGGCTCGTCGAAGTCGCCGAGGTCGACGTCCCGCTCGACGCGGTACTGGCCCTCCTCGTCCCCGAGTCGCCACTCGCCCGAGGGAATGCGGAGTTCCTCGTCGCCGATCACCACGACGAGCTCCAACCGGTCCACCTCGTCGGACGGGATGTCCTCGAGGTTCACGATCAGCGGGAAGATCTCCGCCTCCCCGTCGCCGACCTCACCGTCGAGCAGGACGTGGTCCTCGGACTCCAGGGGCTGGCCGAACTCGGGGTCCAGGACTTCGACGGTGCCCTGACGGAGGAACACCGGCGTGATCTCGTGACGGGACACCTCACCGTCCCCCGTTGCGACCTCGACGACGAGCGTCTGCTCGCGACAGCAGACGAGGTCGTCGTCCTCGAGGTCGAACCCGAGGTCGAGGTCCGTGAAGACGAGGTCGACGTCGACCCACCTGTCGGTGTCGTCGTCGGGATCCGACACGTCCACGACCGTTCCGCTGGTCGACGACAGGCCCTCGGCCAGCACCTGCGGGGCGGCGTGCCGTCCCTCCAGCTGCCAGGTGAGGGTGACGTCGGCCTCGTCGTCGACGAGTACCCCTTCGAGGCGCACGACGAACTCGCGGATCGTGTCGTTGGTCCCGTCACCCGCCTCACCGTCAACCGCGATCACGGCACCGGGTTGCATCTGCGCCCCGAACTGTCGCGCCTCCACGGCGTCGCGGGCACGGATGCTGCGACCGAGGTGCAGGAGCCGGGACGTCTCCCGTAGGGGGCCTTGCCCGAACTGGTGCTCGACGAGCTCCGGTTCCGCCTTGATCAGGTCGTAGGCGAGGTCGGCGGGCAACGCGTCCTCGACCAGGTAGTGGGCCAGCTGCGACGTCGCGACGTCTGCCGAGATGACATCCGAGGCGTTGTCCCACGCGAAGACGGAGCCGGTGCCCGCCGCCCCGCCGTCCCCCAGCGCGGCCACCGCCGATGTCAGCCCGGTCACGGGAATGCTCTCGTCACCCGTCTTGCACGCGTTCAGGATCACGATGAGGTCCAGCGGTGCATCCCCGTACTGTTGACGGAAGAAGTCCGGCGTGACACCGATCGTCCACTGGTCGAAGATCCTGCCGATCGTCGCCCCGGGCGGGAAGGTGTCGAAGCGCGCGAACATCTCGGCTTCGAGTGCCTCGTCGCGCTCGGCGTCCTGTCCAGCCGTCCCGAGGTTCTCGGCACCGAGGACGGGTCCACAGACGTGGCCCTGCGCCTCGTCGCAGTCGCGGTTTCCGGCCCACGTCGAGCTGTGCGTGTTGATGATCACGACGTCCTGGTCGCGGAAGGTCAACCAGTCCTGGAGCAAGCCCGACTCACCGAGCGTGTACCGGTCGCTGTCCCGGAAGACGCTGGCCGTGGCGTCGATGCGCCGGAGGAGCGCGTCCCGATCGACCAGCCGGCGCTGCTCCTCGGTGATCGTGCGGTCGTGGACGAGCCGATCGACGACGCCCTCGATGTCGTAGTCCTGGTAGGGGCGCAGCAGCAGCGCCGATCGGGGGCGCAGGTCCGGTGCGCGGGTGACCTCGAAGGAGGAGGCGACCACGGCGTCAGCGGCTGCGCCGGTCGACTCGGGGCTCGGGACATCCGGTTGTTCGTCGTCGGCCGCGAGTGCCGTGGCGAGGTCGCCGGCCGCGGCGAGCTCGGCCAGCGCGACGTAGAACGGGGAGGCGATCGGGGCGTGGGCCACCATGACCGGGGCGCCCTCGACGCGGAACTGCAGGCCGGTCTCGTCCGCCAGGGCGAAGTCGACGTCGGCGTTGGCCTCGAGTTCGGCGGCGAGGGCCTCGAGGTCGTCCAACCCGTCACTGACGGCCACCTGGTCGGAGACGTCGTCGAGCAGGTCCATCGCCAGGCGGGCGGTCTCGTCAGGCACGTCGGCCCACGAACACGGGATGCCTGCCTGCACGCACACGAGGTCGTCTCGCAGTGGTGCCGCGGCCTCGTCCGACGAGCATGCCGGCAGTGTGGCCAGCAGCCCCAGCGCCACACCGACGACCACCAGCCGGCGACCAACCCCCGAGACCATGTCCCACGCTTCCCATTGCGGTGCGCAGAACCCTAGACGTCCCTGTTCCGCTGGCGGTCGCGTCAGAAGCGTTCGGCGACCAACTCGACCAACCGGCCCAGACCGGACAGCACGGCGTCGACGCCGTCCTCGATGACGATGTTTCCGCCGACGAGCATCGTGAACCAACGCGAATCGACCTCGACCTGCAGGGTCACGAAGTTGTTGTAGGTCATCTCCCCGTCGTCGCCACGAATCCCCGACGGTGGCTGGGCCTTGGCGACGTCGTAGTAGGCCCGGTCGCCCACCCCCTGCACCTGCTGCTCGACGAGCTCATCGTGGAGCGAGGCAAGCATGTCCCCCGAAGTCGGCGTCCACACCGTGACCGCGAGGTTCGATCGAGCCGCATCCCACCTGCACGTGTTCTCGAGCACCGAGGTCGGCTCGCCGAACGGTCGCCCGAAGGCCGACGTGACGTCCGCACTCGTGAACAGGTCGCAGGCGGACAGCTCGCGTTGCTCGAGTTCGAGGATGAGCGGATCGACCTCGTGCGTCACGCTGCCGCGTTCCGACAGGTTGAGGTGCGCGTCGACGAGGATCACCTCCTCGTCAGCGGTGAAGTCATGGAGCGGCACCATCCGCTGGACCCGGTACCGGCCCTCGTCGACCTCCTCCCACGTCGAGGGTGGGAAGCCCAGCACCTGGTCCGCCACGACGACGGTCAGGGACATCGCGTCGAGCTGCTGGCGGTCGACGTGGTCGATGCTGACCACGAGTGGGTAGACCTCGTCGACGCCGTCCCGCGCGATGCCGTCGATCTCCACCCGGTCGCCGTGCGCCAGCGGCTGGCCGAAGGCGGGGTCGAGAACCTCGACGACCTCCTGCCGGAGGAACACCGGCGCGATCTCGTGACGGGTCAGCTCGCCGTCGCCGTCCTCGAGTTCGACGACGAGCGTGTGCTCGCGACAGCAGATGAGGTCGTCCCGTTCGAGGTCGAACTCGAGGTCGAGGTTCGTGAAGGTGACGAGCAGGTCCTGCCACCGACCGGTGTCGTCATCGTCGTCGGAGACGTCCTGCACGGTCGCACCAGCACCGCTGAACGGTACGGCCACCTCGATCCGTTCCCCGTGTCGAACGGGCAGTTGCCAACGCAAGACGGCGTCGTCCAACTCGTCGACGAGCACACCCTCCACACGCAGCGTGAGTGCGCCGATCACGTCGTCGACGCCGTCCTCCGGCTCACCGACGACCTGGATCACCGCACCCGGCTCCATCGTCTCCCCGCGGTCCTCGACCCGGATCGCGTCGCGCGCCCGGACGTCGTCCCCCAGTCGGATCAGGCGGGCCGCCTCGACGCCACCGACGAGGTGCTCCCGCAGAGCGGGATCACGCTCCAGGATGTCCATGGCCGTCGCCGTCGGCAGCGCGTCATCGGCCAGCAGCTGGGCGATGACCGACGTCGTCGTGTCGGCATGGATCGCGTCGATCGCATTCGTCCACGCGAACACGGCCCCGCCCTCGCCGCCCGTGTCGGTTCCCGCGACCGCGCTGGTCAACCCCGTGACCGGGATGTCCTCACCACCCGTCTTGCAGGCGTTCAGGAACAGGATCGTGTCGAGCGGCCGTTGGTCGCGGTACTGGTGCCGGAAGTAGTCGGCCGTGAATGCCACGGTCCACTGGTCGAAGATCCGGCCGACGGTGGCCCCGACGGGGAGGCGCTCGAGCTGGGCGAACTGAAGGGCGACGTAGGGGTCGTCGTCCTCGGAGGCTGGCGCGAGTACCGGCCCACCGAGCACGGGGCCGCACACGTGTCCCGCGGCTGGATCGCAGCCGCGACTCGCCCCGAACGTCGAACTGTGGGTCTCGACGATGACGACGTCGTGGCTGCCGAAGCTGGCGAAGGCCTCGACCGAGTCATCGCGTGTCAGCGTGAAGTGCTCGCTGTCCCGGAACACCTGGGCCGTCCCGTCGATCTGCTGCACGAGCTCGTCCCAGTCGGGTTCGGCGTCGCGGTCGACGAGTCCCTTGGCCTGCATGACCCGGTGCAGCGTGTCGAGGTCGAACGACTCCCACGGACGGATCAGCAACGCTGACCGCGGCCGGACATCGGGAGCGCGCGTGGTTCCGTACGTGGCAGCCACGACCCTGTCGGACACCCCCGGG
>JBFJMP010000249.1:0-4490 GCA_041633895.1 Nitriliruptoraceae bacterium | reverse complement strand
TCGTGCCCTGACTCAGTTGTGGCCGAGGTTGGTGCGAATCACCGACAGGTCCGGGCCATGGGCGTTGATGTAGTACTCGTCCGGCGTGGACAGGATGCCGCGGATGGTGTCCCGGTTGTCCTGCCCGGTCAGGCAGACGTCGGCTTCCTGCGTGTCCGTCGCCGGGTCGTCGGCGTCCAGCGCGGCGGCGAAGTCGACGACGACCGGCCCCGTCTGCGGGTTGTCGCTGTCCGCGTCCTTCTCGTGGATGTGCAGCGCGACGATCTCCTGGCCGTCGAACTCGGCGCGGATGCAGACGCGATCCTGGCCGTGGTTGAGGTAGAGCGTCGCGGAACCGCTCGTGTCGGCCAGGACGCCGAAGCCGTCGTTGGCCGCCTGGGCCGCCGCGGCCGTCAACTGGAGGCCGTGGAGCTTCTTGCCCTTCGTGTGGGCGGCGTCGGCGGGCAGGGCCACGATCGCGAGGGCGGTCAGGCCTGCTGCTGCCGTGGTGAGGACCTTGCGTGTGCGCATGGGGGCATCTTCCGTCGTGTCCGGGGGACTCCGGCTCCCGGCTCACCGGGGGTTCGGCGCGGACGTCGTTGCGGCTTGCTCCTGGCGGCCAGTCCCGGTGAGACGCAATGTGGGTCTTTGTCTCACCCTCGCGGTGTGGTTGGCTTGTGGTCCACTGGTGGCGAAGCTCCACCCCACCATGGCGACCCCACCGTCAAGAGAAGGACCACGGATCGTGACGCGCGTGTTCTCGGGCATCCAGCCCACCGGCGACCTGCACCTCGGCAACTACCTCGGGGCGCTGGTCAACTGGGTGGCCATGCAGGAGACCCACGACTGCGTCTACTGCGTGGTCGACATGCACGCGATCACCACGCCCAAGGGCCACGACCCCAAGCGACTGCGCGACGACACGCTCGGCATGGCGACCGCGCTGCTCGCCGTCGGCGTCGATCCCGAGCGCTCGGTGCTGTTCGTCCAGTCCCACCTCGGCGACATCCACGGCGAGATGACGTGGATGTTCAACTGCGTCACCAGCTTCGGCGAGCTGAACAAGCAGCCGCAGTTCAAGGAGAAGTCCGCCCAGGCCGAGCAGGTCACCGCGGGGCTCTTCGACTACCCGGTCCTGCAGACCTCGGACATCCTCCTGTACGACGCGGACGAGGTCCCGGTCGGCGAGGACCAGCGCCACCACATCGAGCTGGCCCGCAACATCGGCGGTCGCTTCAACCACCGCTTCGGTGAGGTGTTCCGGCTGCCCAAGGCGATCCACCCGCCGACCGCCGCTCGGGTGATGGACCTGCAGAACCCCGAGAACCGGATGTCGAAGTCGGCGAGCTCGCCCAAGGGCGTGGTCCAACTCCTCGGCGAGCCCACGCGCATCGCCAAGCAGTTCCGCTCGGCGGTCACCGACAGCGAGACCGAGGTGCGCCACGACCGCGAGGCCAAGCCCGGCGTGTCGAACCTGCTCGAGATCTTCTCGGTCGCGTCGGGCCGCACGATCGACGACCTCGTGGCCGAGTACGGCGACCAGGGCTACGGCACCTTCAAGTCCGCGGTGGCCGAGGCGGTCGTCGAGATGCTGCGCCCCGTCCAGGAACGCCACGCCGAACTCGCCGACGACCCCGGTGAGGTGATGCGCATCCTCGCCGACGGCGCCCAGCGCGCCCGCGCCATCTCCGAACCGATCCTCCAACGGGCGAAGGACGCCGTCGGCTTCCTCGAAGTCGGTGGGGACGTTGGTGGGGAGGCAGGCTGATGAGCGCCGTGGACACGACCGTCGGGGTGTTCGCACCCGACTCGATGATGCGTCGGGTCATGGGGGAGCGGGTCGTGTCGTACGCCTACGGCATGCGGGCCTCGTTCGTGGGGGCGCTGCACCCGATGGCGTTCATCGGCACCAACATCCACACGTCGGCGCACGGTGGCGCGATCTACGAGCGGATGTACCGCACGGCGTTGAGCTTCGAGGCGCTGCAGCTCGGTGACCTCGCCACCGCCGAGGCCGAGAAGCAGCGCGTCGCGGCCCTGCACGTGCAGGTCCGTGGCGCCATCGACCGTGACCTCAGCCCGCTGGAACCGACCAAGGACGCCCACCGCGCCGGCGAGCGCTACAGCGCGTACGACCCGCACCAGTCGTTCTTCACGATGGCGTTCCTGTGCGAGTCGGCCACGACGCTGTACGAGACCTTCGTGGCGCCCCTGACCCCCGCCGAGCGCCAGGCCCACTACGAGGACTGGATCACGTTCGGCGAGTGGTACGGGATGAAGCGTTCGTGGGCGCCGGACACGTGGCCCGAGTTCCTCGACACCTACCACGACTACCTCACCTCCGACCGTGCCTACCTGACGCGCTCGGCACGACGTGCCGGCCTGTCGCTGGTCACGCTGTCGCTGCCCACGTTGCTGCGTGGCATGAACGAGCTGAACTACCTGATGGTCGTCGGCACCGTCCCCGAGCACATCCGCGAGGCGTACGGCACGCCCTGGACCGCGCGCCACGAGGCCGAGTTCCGTGCCCTGCGCGCTGCGCTGAAGGGCGGCGTCGGGCGCCTGCCGACGCGCCTGCGCCGAGGCACGCTGTTCCGCCACCTCGGACCCCTGGCCGACATGGCGGACCGCCAGCAGCGTGAGCGCGCCGCCGCCCGTGGGTCGCGCCCGAACCCCAACGCCGTCAAGGTCTCCTGAGGACTCCGCGTGAGCGACTCCACCATCACCGTCTACTGGCGCCCCGGCTGTGGCTTCTGCTCGGGCCTGTTCCGCCACCTCGACCGCGTCGGGGTGGCCTACGAACGACACAACATCTGGGAGGACCAGGAGGCGGCCGCGTTCGTCCGCTCGGTGGCGGACGGCAACGAGACCGTGCCGACGGTGGTCGTCGGCGAGCACGCGTTCGTCAACCCGTCCGGGGGACAGGTCCTGGCCGCACTGGCCGAGGTCGCCCCCGACGAGGTCCCCGACGGCTACGAGCCGCCGACGCCCGGACCGGTCGCGCGCTTCGTGGGCAGGATCCTCGGCGCCTGACGGGCCGACGGCTCAGAGGTAGCCGCGCAGCGTCGCGGCCTCGACCACGCGGTCGACGGCCAGCGCGAACGCCGCTTCGCGCATCGTGTCCGCCTTGTTGCTCGTGTCGGCCATGAAGGCGTGGCACTGGTCGAAGGCGCGTCGCATCCGGACCTCGAGACGGGCGTTGACCTCGTCGAGGTCCCACTGCAGTTCCTGGTTGTTCTGCACCCACTCGAAGTACGACACCGTCACGCCACCCGCGTTGGCGAGGATGTCCGGCACGACCAGCACGCCGCGCTCGGCCAGTGCCGCGTCCGCCACGGGGGTGACCGGGTGGTTGGCCGCCTCCATGATGATCCTGGCCTTGACGCCGTCGACGTTGCGGTGCGTGATGACCTCGCCCAGCGCGGCCGGCATGAGGATGTCGACGTCGAGTTCCAACAGGTCCTCGTTGCTGATGAGGTCGACGCCGGGGAAGTCGACGACGGTGCCCGACTCGGCCACGTGCTCCAGCAGCTTCGGGATGTCGAGCCCGGCCTCGTGGACGATGCCCCCGTTGATGTCGGACACGGCCACGACCCGGTAGCCACGTTCGTTGGCGATGCTGGCCGCCCACGACCCCACGTTGCCGAACCCCTGGATCGCGACCTTCAGCTGTGCCGGGGGACCGAGCTCCAACGCCTCGACCGCCTGGTCCATGGCGATGACGCACCCGCGCCCCGTCGCCGCGTCGCGGCCCTGCGATCCGCCCAGCGCAATGGGCTTGCCGGTCACGATCTGGGTCGTGTGGCCACGACGCCGGCCGTACTCGTCCATGAACCAGCTCATGACCTGGGCGTTGGTGTTCATGTCGGGCGCGGGGATGTCGCGGGTGGGGCCGATGATGTGCGCGATCTGGCCGAAGTAGGTCCGCGACATGCGTTCCAGCTCGTGCTTGCTCATCGTCGAAGGGTCGCACTGGATGCCACCCTTCGCGCCGCCGAAGGGGATGTCGACCAGCGCCGTCTTCCACGTCATCAGCGACGCGAGCGCCCGGATCTCGTCGAGGTCGGCCGACGGGTGGTACCGGATGCCGCCCTTGTACGGGCCGCGCGCCCCGTTGTGCTGGACGCGGTACCCGACGAACGCGTCCAGCGTCCCGTCGTCACGACGCACCGGCACCTGGACCCGCAGTTCGCGGTAGGTCCCCGTCAGCACGGCTACGGCCGCGTCGCTGAGGTGGTCGATCTCCGCGGCCTTGTGGAAGAAGAAGTTGACGGCCTCGAACGGCGTCATGTCGTCGCGGAGTTCCACGTGCGCTCCTCAGCCCGATGCCCGTTCTGCGAGTGAAGCAGCAGCATGTGTGCGATGTCGGAGAAAGGGCCCACTGGCCGACTGTGAGGACGCAGGTGGCCCGGTGCTAGATTCGATCGCCGACACCTCGAACCGCTCAGGAGCCACTGCCCATGGCGACGGCTGCACCTGCCGAGTCCCGTACCAAGCCCTGGATCGTCGAG
>JBFJMP010000248.1:0-4491 GCA_041633895.1 Nitriliruptoraceae bacterium | reverse complement strand
GCCTCGCAGACCTGGCGCGGGACGACGCTCGCGCCCTCGACGACGTGGCCGCCACCCGTGGGCGCGCGGTGATCCGCCGGTGTGGGCCGGTGCTCGCCGTTCCGCTCGAGGTCTTCGTCGAGCAACCCGCCGCCATCAGCCGTCGCATCATCCGGTCCATCGTGATGGAGGCGCGCGGGACGACGGACCCGCCGTCAGCGGCCGAGGTCGAGGCGCTGCGCCTGCTCGACGCAGGTGCCATGGACCTGTCGGGCGTGACCGCGTCCGCATCCGGCGGCTGGTGGGCGGTCGCGCCGGTGGACCTGCCGGCCGTGGCCGAGGTCCCCCTGGAGGTGCCGGGGGCGACGGACTGGCCCGCGCTGCGCTGGCGGATCGAGGTGCAGGACCGTGGCACGGCCGACCCGCAGGCGGGCATGCAGCAGCTGGGCCTCGTCGACACGTGGAAGCCCCCACGGGTGAAGGTCGACGAGCGCGTCCTGGGTCCCGGCGCCCGCAGCGAACTGCTGACCGTGACCCTCGGCGACGTGCGCGCCGGGGGGCTCGTCCTGCGCCCGCGCGCGCCGGGTGACCGCGTCTCGACGCCGGTGGGGACCCGCAAGCTGCAGGACGTCATGCTCGACGCCGGGGTCCCCCGCGCCCTCCGTGACCTGTGGCCGGTGGTGGCCAGGGCGGACGGCCACGTCGTGTGGGTTCCGGGCCTGGCCGTCGACGCGGCGCTGGACCTGGCCGGCGACGCCGACCCGGCGCTGCAGCTGGTCCTGCGCCGCGGGGGACGTTGACGCCTCACCGCCGACTACGCTGCCCCTCCCCGAGAAGGTCCGGCCCGTGTCCAACTCCGTGACTGCCATCCCGGTGACGACGTCCGACGAGGCCCCTCCGGTGGCCGACGCCATCCCGGGCACGTTCGCTGCCGACATCGAGCGCGTCCTCATCCCGAACGCGCGGATCCAGGAACGCCTGGGCGAGCTGGCGGCCCGGATCGACGAGGACTACGCGGACATCGACGAGCCGCTGCTGCTCGTCGGCGTGCTCAAGGGCGCGTACGTGCTCATGGCGGACCTCGCACGGCACGTGACCCGGACGACCAGCGTGGACTTCATGGCCGTGTCCTCCTACGGCTCGTCGACGCGGTCATCGGGCGTGGTGCGCATCCTCAAGGACCTCGACACCGAGATCGAGGGACGTCACGTCCTCATCGTCGAGGACATCATCGACTCGGGGCTCACCCTCGAGTACCTCGTCCGCAACCTCCGCTCGCGCGGTCCCGCGTCGGTCGAGGTCCTGACGCTTCTGACCAAGCCTGACCGGCGGCGCGTCGAGATGCCGGTCAAGTACGCCGGCTTCGAGGTGCCAGACGTCTTCGTCGTCGGGTACGGGCTCGACTTCGACGAGCGCTATCGCAACCTCGCGTGCATCGCGACCCTGCGCCCCGAGGTCTACGGGGACGCCTGACGCTCGATCCGGGCGCCACGGAGTGCCCGACCTGATGCCGGCGGGCTCAGGTCGGGAACGAGGCGTGCTCGCGGTCCGTTCACCCGGAGGGCCAATCCAGCCCCGGTGGTAGCATCGGACCTCATGCACAGGTGGTCAGTCGCACGGTCCGGCGCCATTTCCGCCACGACCCGTACAGCGCCTCCACGCCGCGTCCCGACCGCTCGAACGACCAGTTCGGCGCCGGTCGAGGACGCACACATCGACAGGTGGGAACACCGGTGAAGTCCAATCGCCTCTTCCGAGGACCCGTCCTCTGGATCCTCGTGCTCGCCGTCGCCCTGTTCGCGACCATCAACCTGGTCCAACGTGCAGCGGCGCCCGAGCCGATCTCGTTCAACGAGTTCCTCCAGCTCGCCGAGGACGGCCGCCTGGCCGACAGCGACCTCGAGGCCGAGCCCCTGCAGGTCGGGCTCCGCTCGTTCAACATCACCGGCGAGTACACCGAGGGTGAGGAGACGGTCAGCTTCACGACGACCTACTCCGAGCAGATCAACGGCGACCAGCTCGCCGAGCTGATCGCCGCCGACCAGATCCAGGTCGAGTTCGACCCCGAGCAGACGTCGACGCTCGTGTCGCTGCTGCTGAACCTGCTGCCGTTCGTGCTGATCTTCGGGCTGTTCTTCTTCCTCATGCAGCAGATGCAGGGCGGCGGCGGCCGGGTCATGCAGTTCGGCAAGGCCAAGGCCAAGATGGTCAACAAGGACTCGCCCAAGGTCACGTTCAGCGATGTGGCTGGCTGCGAGGAGGCCATCGAGGAGCTCCGGGAGATCAAGGACTTCCTCGAGAACCCCCAGAAGTTCCAGGCCATGGGCGCGAAGATCCCGAAGGGCGCTCTGCTCTTCGGCCCGCCCGGAACCGGCAAGACGCTGCTGGCCCGCGCGGTGGCCGGTGAGGCCGGCGTGCCCTTCTTCTCGATCTCCGGCTCGGACTTCGTCGAGATGTTCGTGGGTGTCGGTGCGTCGCGTGTCCGCGACCTGTTCGAGCAGGCCAAGGCCAACGCGCCCGCCATCATCTTCATGGACGAGATCGACGCCGTCGGTCGCCACCGTGGTGCCGGCCTCGGCGGTGGGCACGACGAGCGCGAGCAGACCCTGAACCAGCTGCTCGTCGAGATGGACGGCTTCGACCAGCGCCAGGCGATCATCCTGATCGCCGCGACGAACCGCCCCGACATCCTCGACCCGGCGCTGCTGCGTCCCGGCCGCTTCGACCGCCAGATCGTCGTCGACCGCCCCGACCTCGTCGGCCGCGAGGCGATCCTCAAGATCCACACGCGTGGCAAGCCGCTCGCCAAGGACATCGACATCAACGTCCTGGCGCGCCAGACGCCTGGCTTCACCGGTGCCGACCTCGCGAACCTGGTCAACGAGGCCGCCCTGCTCGCGGCGCGCTTCGGCAAGAAGGAGATCACGCAGGCGGAGCTGGCCGAGGCCATCGACCGCGTCATCGCCGGGCCGGAGCGCAAGACCAAGCTGATGAGCGAGAAGGAACGCACGATCACCGCGTACCACGAGGCTGGTCACGCGATCGTCGGGCACGCCCTGCCCCTCAACGACCCGATCCACAAGATCACGATCATCCCGCGCGGTCGCGCCGGCGGTTACACGCTGGCGCTGCCGACCGAGGACAAGAACTACGCCACCCGTGGTGAGCTCACCGACCGCCTCGCGATGATGCTCGGTGGCCGTGTCGCCGAGGAGATCAAGATCGGCGACTACACCACCGGGGCGTCCAACGACATCCAGAAGGCGACCGGGCTCGCCCGCGAGATGATCACCCAGTACGGCATGAGCCCGACGCTGGGTCCGATCCTGCTGGGCCAGAAGGACTCGCAGCCGTTCCTCGGCCGCGACCTCGGGCACACGGCCGACTACTCCGGACGGGTCGCCGAACAGATCGACCTCGAGATCCGACGCATGATCGACGAGGCCCACGACGAGGCCCTCGAGATCCTCGTCGAGAACGACGACGTGCTCGAGTCCCTGGCGCAGACGCTTCTCGAGGTCGAGAGCCTCGACGGGGACAAGCTCGCCGCCGTGCTCGAGCCCGTTCGCCAGCGTCCGAGCCGCGCGGCGCCCGCCCTCGACGGCGTGTCCGCCAAGCAGGTCATCGAGCGCCTCCGTCGGGTCGACCCGACCACGAACGGCAACGGCTCCGGCGGCACGACGCGCAAGAAGACCACCGCTGCCAGGAGCACGACGCGCAAGGCCGCCAAGAAGACGACCGCGCGCGGTTCGTCGACGAAGCGGTCGTCGTGACGTCGTCCCACGGAGTGGCGTGATGACGCCGTCGGAGGAGCGGTCGCGTGCGCGCGTCCGCGCCGTCACCAACGTCGAGCCGACGGGCACGTTCGACCATGCGAAGATCCGGGCGGCGGTCCGGATGCTGCTCGAGGCGATCGGGGAGGACCCGGACCGAGAGGGCCTCGCCGAGACGCCGGAGCGCATCGCCCGCGAGTACGACGAGATCTTCGCCGGACTGCTCGTGGACCCGCGCGACGTCGTGTCCGTCATGTTCGAAGAGGCGCATGACGAGATCGTCATGATGCGGGACATCCCGTTCCACTCCGTGTGTGAGCACCACCTCCTGCCGTGGTTCGGCAGCGCCCACGTCGCCTACCTGCCGAACAAGCAGGGGGCGATCACCGGTCTCAGCAAGCTGGCGCGGGTCGTGGACGTGTGTGCCAAGCGCCCCGGCGTCCAGGAGCGCTTCACGACGATGATCGCGGACGTTCTGGAGGACTCGCTCGAGCCGCGTGGCGTGCTCGTCGTGGTCGAGGCACGCCACCTGTGCATGGAGATGCGGGGCGTCCGCAAGCCCGGCGCCGAGACCGTGACCTCCGCCGTTCGCGGGCTGTTCCGATCGGACGCCAAGACGCGCGCAGAGGCCTTCTCGCTCCTGAACGGGGTCCGGTCCTAGCGGCTAGGGTCCGGCAACGAACGGTGGACTGAACGGTGAGTGAGATCGTCGTACGCGTCGAGGACGCTCGTCTTGTCG
>JBFJMP010000247.1:0-4511 GCA_041633895.1 Nitriliruptoraceae bacterium | reverse complement strand
CCTCAGCGGCCGTTCGCCAGCCCTGGTCGCCCTGGTCGGTGCCGCCGCGATCATGCTCGTGACGCTGTACCTGTCGCATGGGGTCAACGAACAGACCACCGCCGCGGTGGTGGGGACCACGATCGCGCTCGGCGTGACGCTGTGGCTCGGCAGTGCCTTCATCGAACGGGCGGCCCTGACCGGCTACGCGTCGGAGGACGCCCTGTTCGCCGCGCAGGCGGTGGCGGGACTCGACCTGCGGGGCCTCATCCTCGCCGGCCTGATCATCGGTGCCCTGGGCGTGCTCGACGACGTGACCGTCAGCCAGGCCTCCACCGTGTTCGCCCTGCATGACACCGACCCACGCCTCAGCGTCGCGCAGGTCACGCGGACGGCCATGCGGGTCGGTCGGGACCACATCGCCTCGACCGTGAACACCCTGTTCCTGGCCTACGCCGGTGCCTCGCTGGCGCTGCTGGTGCTGTTCTCCACGTCGGGGCGGGCTGCGGGCGACATCCTCACGTCCGAGATCGTGGCCGAGGAGATCGTGAAGACGCTGGTCGGGTCGCTGGGGCTCATCCTGGCCGTGCCGGTCACGACGCTGCTGGCCGCCACCCTCGCCGTACGTCGCTCGCGCGAGGACGTGGCCGCGTCGCGTGAACGGCACGGGATCGCCGACCCGACCGGGCACGGACACCGGCACGGCTGACCGGCGCACGGTGGCGTCCCGGGTGGCGTCCGGGGTTGGCGGGTAGGCTCGGACCCCCTCCGGCGCCGCGGAGGGAGCGTCTCGACCACGCCCGCGCCCGGGAGACCGAATGCACCTGCTGCTCGCCGCTGAGACGGCCACGAACGCAGGTGCAGCAGCCGAGGAGGGCCTCCTCCTCGTCGCTGGCCTGGGTGTGGCGGCGTTCGTCGTCGGCCACGCCACCCGGCGGTGGGTGTCCGAGGTCATCGTCTTCATCGCCATCGGCATCCTGATCGGACCCGAGGCGCTGGGGGTCGTGTCCACCGACACCCTCGCCTCGCTCGACCCGGTCATCGCGATCGCGCTGGGTGCCATCGTGTTCGGGATCGGTGAGCGACTCGAACTCCCGGTCCTGCGGCAGTTGACGGCCACGATGACCCCGATGGCCGTGCTCGAGAACCTGCTGACGTTCGTGCTGGCCATGGTCGGCCTGATCGCCGTCGGCCTGCCGGTCGACTACGCGTACCTGCTGGCCGCGATCGCCCTGTCGACCTCGCCCACGACGCTCGTGGCCGTGATCGGCACGCGGCAGGCCCGCGGACGCTTCACCGACCACCTGTTGTCCCTGACCGCGGTCAACAACCTCGTGTCGGCGATCCTCTACGGGCTCGGCCTGCCGGTGATCATCGCGGCGCGGTCGTCCACCGGTGCGGGTCAGGGCGTGGCCGCCTTCGCCCAGCTGGTGGTGTTCTCGCTGATCATCGGTGGCGTTGCCGCGTTCGCCCTCCGCCGGTTCATGGACACGGTCCACCGGCCCGGCGAGCGCCTGCTGTTCGTCCTGGTCGTGCTGCTGGGGACGGTGGCGGTCTCGCGCCTCGCCGGTGCCCCCGTGGTCATCTCGACGCTGATCGCCGGAGCGCTGCTGGCCAACGACCCACGCGACACGCGGCCGCTGTTCGGTGCGCTCCGGACGTTGGAGGCGCCGATCTTCCTCGTGTTCTTCGTCGTCGCCGGGGCGGGCGTGCACCTCGACGAGCTCGCGTCGGTCGGCCTGCCGGGCGTCGTGTACGTCCTGGCGCGCACGATCGGCAAGGTCGCCGGTGGCTGGGGCGGTGCCGAGCTCACGCGCAAGGGACGACGGTCCGGGTGGGGCCCGTGGATCGGTGCCGGCCTGTCGCCGTTCGCCGGCATGGCGATCGGCCTCGCCGCCTTCACCATCGAGCAGGCCAACGAGGCCGGCCTCGCGGACCTCGGGACGCAGGTGTCGGCGATCGTGCTGGGCTCCGTGGTCATCTTCGAACTCATCGGGCCGCTGGCCGTGGGGCGGGCACTGGATCGCACGGGCGAGTCGGGCGCTGACGCCGACGGAGGAGCCGAGGCCGACGCGGCGGACGCCCCGCACCTGATCCGGCACATCCTGGTCCCGCTGTCCTCGCCCGGCATGGCGCGCCGCAAGGCGTCCCAGATCGTCGACCTCGCGTCGAGCACCGGTGCCACGCTGACGGGCCTGCACGTCGTCCGGGGGGACCGCCAACCCGACCCGGACTCGGTGCCACCGGCGCTGCGCTTCCTCGAACTGGTCGCCCAGACCCGCGACGTGCCCTTCAACCCGGAGGTCGTGGTGGCGGACTCCGTCGTGGACGCGATCGTCGACACGGCACGCGCCCTCGACGTCGACCTCGTGGTCCTCGGCGAGCCGTACTACCAGGCGCTGGATCGGGGCGGTGGCCGCCGCATCGTCCACGAGGTGGCCCGACGCGTGGCACCCGACGCCCGGGTGCTCGTCATCCCGACCATGGAGGGCGAAGCCGAGGAGGCGCGCCCCCCGACGCCCGAATCGGGGGCGCGACCGGTGTGGATGCCGGTCAGATCCGAGTCCGGAACCGGCCCCGGCGAGGGCCGGGCCTGACAGCACTGCCAAACCTGCGTACCATCGCGGGCCGGCGGTCGCGTGGGGGGCCGTCACGGTCCGGATCCACCGTCCGCCCGCGACCACATGACAAGCACGGCCCGGCTGACGCGCGCGCTCCCGCAACGACGATCGCCACGGCACACGCCGACCCGGGTCCCGACCGGTGAGAGCCGCAACGTGTCCGACGTCACTCCGATCTCTGAGTTGTTCGAACGAGGCGCCAGCCGGGGCTATGTGCTCCTGTCGGAGCTCCAGGAGCTCTACGACCCGCTGACACAGCCGGACACCTGGGTCGACGACATGGCCCAGAAGGCCCGCGACACGGGCATGCAGGTGCTCGACGACCTCGTCGAGGACGCCGACCGCCCCGAGGCCCAGCCGCTGTCGGCCTCGTCGGACTCGGTCCGCCAGTACCTCAACGAGATCGGTCGCACCGACCTGCTCACGCCCGAGCAGGAGGTCGACCTCGCGAAGCGCTACCAGGCGGGACTGGCGGCCACCGTGTTCCTCGGGGCGCCGGGCAAGCTGCCGCCCCGCAAGAAGGCCCAGCTGCGCATGATCAAGCGTGGCGGGGAGCGCGCCAAGGACCACATGATTCGCGCGAACCTGCGCCTGGTCGTGTCGGTCGCCCGCAAGTTCCGTGGACGTGGCGTCGACCTGCTGTCGCTCATCCAGGAGGGCAACCTCGGCCTGATCCGTGGTGTCGAGAAGTTCGACCACACCAAGGGCTACAAGTTCTCGACCTACGCGACGTGGTGGATCCGGCAGGCGCTGCAGCGCGGCCTGGCCAACACCGGGCGCACGGTCCGGCTGCCGGTTCATGTCCACGAGCTCATGGGCAAGGTCCGCTACGCGGAGTTCGCCCTGCTGCAGCAGCTCGGTCGTGAACCCTCCGAGAAGGAGATCGCGGACGAGCTCGGCCTGCCCGTCGAGCGCCTCCGCGAGGTCAAGCTCGCCGCCCAGGACGTCGCCAGCCTCGACAAGCCGATCGGTGAGGACGGCGACGCCACCATGGGTGAGCTCGTCGCCGACGAGGACGCGATCGACCCCGAGTCGTCGGCTGCCGCGGTCATGGCCAAGCGCGAGGTCGAGCGGGCGCTGGCCGCCCTCACCGACCGTGAGCGCACCGTCCTGATGCTGCGCTACGGCCTCATGGACGGCGAGGAGCACACGCTCGAGGACATCGGCGCCCAGTTCGGCCTGACCCGCGAGCGCATCCGCCAGATCGAGAAGAAGACGCTCACGAAGCTGCGCCACCCGAGTCGCGGGTTCCAGCTCCGTGGCCTGCTCGACAGCGTCGACGCACCCGGGTGAGACGCCGTTCGGGGCCGCAGTTCCGGCCTCGACGGCGTCGGGGTCGCGTCGTCGCGGCCGTCGTGCTGCTGGCCGCCCTTGGCGCGGGCGCCGTCGTGGCCTGGAGCCCCGGTGATGCGGCACGGCCTGCCCCAACCGAGTCGGCGCCGGCAGCCGCCGCGGACGTTGCGGCGCCGAACCTTGGCGTTCCCGGCAGGGTCGTGCCGAAGCCGGACGTCGTGCCGTCCCGGGAGACCGGGCTGCGTGCCCTGAGCAGGTGGAGTCCTGCGCCGCTCGACGACGACCTGCCTGCCGACCTCGCGGTGCTGTCCAGCCAGGTCGACGCGCTGCTCGCCACGCTCGCGCCGACCCTGCAGGGAGCATCGGTGGCGGTCGCCGTGCGCGACCAGGATGGGCGTGTCGTGGCGGACCACGAGGCCGACGCCGCCCTCCTGCCGGCCTCCACCATGAAGTCGGTCACGGCCGCGCTCGTCCTGTCGACGTTCGCGCCGGACCATCGCTTCGAGACGCGGGTCGTGGCGGGCGGTGAGCTGGCGGACAGCGTCGTGGACGGCGACCTGGTGCTCGTCGGCGGGGGTGATCCCGTCCTGTCCACGGACGAGTACCGCACCTGGGTCT
>JBFJMP010000246.1:0-4557 GCA_041633895.1 Nitriliruptoraceae bacterium | reverse complement strand
GTGTCGGCCGGGCTGGGCCAGGTCATGGAGGGCCGGCGGATCTTCGCCGAGCTCAGCGTGGACGACAACCTGCGCGCCGGGGCGGTCACCGTGAAGGACCGCGCGCTCGTGAAGGAGCGCTACGAACACGTGATGGAGTTGTTCCCGGTGCTCGCCGGTCGCCGCTCCGCCACGGCCGGGTACCTGTCCGGCGGTGAACAGCAGATGCTCGTCATCGGGCGGGCGCTGATGTCGGGACCGCAGCTGCTGCTGCTCGACGAACCGTCGTTGGGCCTCGCGCCCCTGCTCGTCGAGTCGATCGCCGAGATCGTCCGAAACCTCAACGAGGCCGACGGCACCAGCGTGCTGCTCGTCGAGCAGAACGCCGCCATGGCCCTCAAGCTCGCCGACCACGGCTACGTCATGGAGACGGGGCGGATCGTGCGCGACGGCCCGGCCAGCGAACTCCTCGAGGACGAGGACATCCGCGAGTTCTACCTCGGCGGCCACGCGGCCGACGCCGACGCGAAGTCCTTCCGAGACGTGAAGTCCTACCGACGCCGGAGGCGATGGGCATGACCGAGCCCCTCCTGCAGGTCACGGACGTGTCGTTGCGATTCGGCGGCGTCCACGCCCTCACCGACGTCTCGTTCCACATCGATCCCGGCGAACTGTTCGCCATCATCGGCCCGAACGGCGCCGGCAAGACCTCGATCTTCAACTGCCTCAACGGGGTCTACCAACCGCAGGAAGGCTCGATGCGGTTCAAGGGGACCGAGCTGGTCGGGATGAAGCCCGCGGCCATCGCGCGCCTCGGCCTGGGGCGCACGTTCCAGAACCTCGGCCTGTTCGCCCAGCTCGACATCGTCGACAACCTGATGCTCGGCCGGCACATGAAGATGCGCACGGGTTTCGTGGCCGGTGCGGTGTTCTGGGGTCGCGCGCGCCGCGAGGAGCTGGTCCACCGCCGCGCGGTGGAAGACGTCATCGACCTGTTGGACCTGTCGCCGTACCGCGGTTCGCCGGTCGGGCTGCTGCCCTACGGCATCCAGAAGCGCCTCGAACTCGGACGCGCCCTCGCGATGGAGCCCGACCTGCTCCTGCTCGACGAGCCCGCCGCCGGGATGAACCTCGAAGAGACCGAGGACCTGGCCCGCTACCTGCTCGAGGTCCAGTCGATGCACACCATGTCCATGCTGTTGGTCGAGCACGACATGCCGTTCGTCATGGACCTCGCCGACCGGGTGATGGCGCTCGACTTCGGCAACCCGATCGCCATGGGGACCCCGGACCAGATCCAGGAGAACCCCGACGTCATCGCGGCCTACCTGGGAGCGTCGGCATGATCACGACCTCCGCAGACCGCACCAGCGCCGTCAACGACCAGGTGCTCCCCGGGGCCCCGTCGGGCGCGACGTCGCTGCCGCAGTTGTTGATCCACCACGCCACCGAGCGCCCCGATCACGTGGCCCTGCGCCACAAGCGCCTGGGCAAGTGGGAGCAGTTCACCTACGCCGACTACGCCCGCCGCGCAGCCGCCGTGGGCATGGGCCTGCGCGCGCTCGGGGTCGGCCCCGGTGACGTGGTCGCGATCCACTCCGAGAACCGCCCCGAGTGGGTGATCGCCGACCTGGCCACCCAGGGGCTCAACGCGATCTGCACGGGGATCTACGAGACCAGCCCGCCCGCCGAGGTCCAGTACCTGCTGTCGCACTCGCGCGCGAAGGTCGTGATCGTCGAGGACGAGCGCCAGTTCGACAAGACCTGGGAGGTCCGCGACCAACTGCCCGACCTCGCGAAGGTCGTGATCATCGACACGCGCGGGATCCGCGACCTCGACGACGACATGGTCATGACGTTCGCCGAGCTCGAGGCGGCAGGCGAGGGCCAGGAGGCCGCGTGGCGCGAGACGGCGGCCCAGGCCAGGCCCGACGACTGCGCGATCATCGTCTACACGTCCGGCACGACCGGACCGCCCAAGGGCGCGATGATCAGCAACGCCAACCTGATCGTCGCGGGCCAGAGCACGTACGCGGCGTTCGACGCCGACCCCGGCGACGAGGTCCTGTCGTACCTGCCCCTGTGCCACGTGGCTGAGCGACTGTTCAGCGTGATGTCGGCGCTCTACGTCGGTTACACGGTCAACTTCGGCGAGGGCGGCCCGCAGTTGATGACGGACCTGCGGCAGGTCCAACCGACGATCCTGCTGGGTGTGCCGCGCATCTGGGAACGGATGCTCGCGGGCATCCAGATCCGCATGCAGGACGCCAGTCGCCTCAAGAAGCTGTCGTTCGGGCTGGCGATGAAGCTGGGGGCGCGCGGCTCGGCCGCACGCCTGAAGGGCCAGTACGGACCCATGGAACGCATCGCCGCGTTCGTCGCGTGGGTGATCGCCTTCCGGTCGCTGCGCCAGAAGTTCGGGTTGGGACGGGTCCGGGGCGCGTACTCCGGGGCCGCCCCGATCGCCACCGAGGTGCTCGAGTTCTTCGCCACCATCGGGGTGCCGATCCGCGAGGGTTACGGCATGACCGAGAACACCGCGGTCTGCACGTTCACGCCGCTCGAGGACGTCCGCCTCGGCCGCGTGGGCATCCCGCTGCCGGGGGTCGAGGTCCGCATCGCCGACGACGGCGAGATCCTCGTCAAGTCCGGGGGCGTGTTCCTCGGCTACCTCAACAACCCGGAGGCCACCGCCCAGACGGTCGTCGACGGCTGGCTGCACACCGGCGACGTCGGGACCCTCGTCGAGGACGGCTACCTCGCGATCACCGACCGCAAGAAGGACATCATCATCACGGCGGGCGGCAAGAACATCAGCCCCAGTGAGATCGAGAACAAGCTCAAGGTGTCGCCGTGGGTGCGCGAGGCGGTCGTCATCGGCGACCAGCGCAAGTACCTCGTCGCCCTGATCGGCATCGAGGCGGACACGGTGGGGGACTGGGCGACCCGCCAGGGCATCGCCTACACGACCTACGAGGACCTGTCGCACCAGCCGGCCGTCCGCGAGCTGATCGGCGGTTGGGTCCAGCAGGTCAACGAGGACCTCGCCCAGGTCGAGACCGTGAAGTACTTCGAGTTCATCCCGAAGGAGCTCGACCCCGAGGACGGTGACGTCACGGCCACGCAGAAGGTCAAGCGGCGGTCGATCGAAGCGATGTTCGCCGACGAGATCGAGGCCATGTACAGGGTGCGCGCATGACCAAGTTCCTGCAGCTCGTCTTCGACGGCACCGCGCTCGGCGCTGGGTACGCGATGGTCGCGCTCGGCTTCGTCGTGATCTATCGCGCGACCGGCGTCATCAACTTCGCCCAGGGCGGGTTCGTCCTGCTGGGGGCCTACCTGACCTACAACTTCCACATCACGTGGGGCCTCAACTTCTGGCTCGCGGTGGCCATGGCCGTCGTGGTCGGCGCGATCGTCGGGGCGCTCGTGGAGGCGGTCGTGCTCAGACGCATGGTCGGTCAACCACCGTTCGCGATCATCATCCTGACGATCGGGTTGCTGTTCGTCATCGAACAGACGGTGTCCAGCATCTGGGGATTCGACTCGCTCAACCTCGGCGACCCGTGGGGCATCAACACCACGCGGATCGGCGACTTCGTCTTCGCCCACCGGTCCCTGGCCGCGATCATCGTCGCCGCCGTGGTGCTGGCCGCGTTCTTCGCCTACTTCAAGTACTCGGTCATGGGCGTGTCGATGCGCGCAGCCGCGATGGACCAGGAGGCCGCGTTGGCCCAGGGCATCTCGGCCCGCCTGGTGTTCGGCGTCTCGTGGGCGATCGCCGGCGGGGTCGCCGCACTGGCCGGCGTGCTTCAGGCGTCCGGCGCGGCGGCGGTCTCGCTCAGCATCTCGTTCGTGGCGTTGCGCGCGTTCCCGGCCATGATCCTCGGCGGGCTCGACAGCCCGGGCGGGGCGGTGGTCGGTGGCATCGTGATCGGCATCACCCAGAACCTCACGGCGGGCTACCAGCCCGACATCGCGCCGTGGCTCGGCAACAACTTCCACCAGGTCATGCCGTACGTCGTCATGATCGCGATCCTCGTGGTCCGGCCCTACGGGTTGTTCGGGACCCCGGAGGTGCACCGAGCATGAGGTCTCGCGGAGCGGCTCCCGACCTGACGCTGTCCTACGAACAGGACCTGCGCCTGGTCCCAAACGCCTGGACGGCTGGCGGCCTCGTGCTGCTGCTCGTGGCGTTCATCTTCGGTCCGGTGTTCCTGTCGGACTTCTGGACCGTCGTGTTCGGCTACGCCGGTGTCGCGGCCGTCGGGGCGATCGGCCTGAACCTGCTGACCGGGTTCACCGGCCAGGTCTCGCTCGGCCATGCGTTCTTCCTCGGCATCGGCGCGTACGTGGCGGCGCAGGTCGGCATGGCTTGGAGTTGGCCGCTCTACCTGTGGCTGCCGGCGGCGGCGCTGGTGGGGGCGGCCGTCGGCGGACTGGTCGGCCCGTTCGCCTTGCGCCTGCGGGGGCAGTACCTCGTGGTCGTCACGCTCGGCCTGATCTTCCTCGGTGAGCACCTCTTCAAGGAGTGGAAGTCCGTCACGGGCGGTGGCTCCGGCACCGCGGTGTCGCCCG
>JBFJMP010000245.1:0-4615 GCA_041633895.1 Nitriliruptoraceae bacterium | reverse complement strand
CTCCGCCTCGTGAGCGACGTGAGCTTCCTGCTCGCGGCGCTGGCGAGCGGTCGCGTGTGGATGCGGCAGCGAACGGCATCAGCCGCCTATCTCGCCGGCACGTTCCTCTCCTATGCGGCGATCATCCTCGCCTCGCGCGTGCTGCCCGAGGACGCGCCGATCTGGGCCACGCTGCTCATCGTCGTCGTGCTCCTCGTCAGCCCCTACCTCCTCGTGCGCTTCGCGGGGGAGTTGGCCACGATCTCCGACCGGGCACGGCGGCTGGTCCTGGCCGGGATGATCGTGTCGTTGGCCGGGCTGGCGCTGCCGGACGTGCTGACGCAGGACCCGGAGACCCAGACCACGGGCCTGATCTCGGCCTACACGGTGGTGGCCCTGACCTACTGGTTCGGGGCGATCGCCCTGGCCGGCTGGGTGATGCTCCGGACCGCTCGTCGGCGCCCCGGGATCGTCGGCGGCCGACTGCGGCTGCTCGGCGTGGCCATGATCCTGCTCGCAGTCACCCTCGTGGTGTCCTCGCTGGGCGAGGAGGAGAGCCTCGCGGTCGCGATCTCATCGGTCATCACAAGCGTGGCCGGGATCCTGTTCGTCGTGGGCTTCGCACCCCCTGCCCTGTTGCGGGCGATGTGGCGCGCCCCGGCCGAGAAGCGCATCTACCGCGCCGCGCTGGACACCATGCAGGTCCAGAGCCGCGACGAGGTCGTCGCCGTGCTCCTGCCCGCCGTGCGCGACCTGGTCGGTTCCGTGCTCGTCCAACTGCAGGGTCCGTCGGGCGCGTTGGTCGCCGAGGTCGGCAGCATCGACCACGTGCGCGACGGATCGGTCGCCCATCGGGTCGCGATCTCGGACCACGAACTCACGCTCTGGCTCGATCCGGCCATGCCACTGTTCGGCCGCGAGGACGTCGAGGCGTTCGAGCGGCTGGCCGCCGTCGCCGCGTTGGCCCTGGAGCGCGCTCGCCTGCGCGAGTCCGAGCAGCGTGCCCTGGAGCGCGTCGAGGCCGCCAACGGGGACCTGCAGGCCTTCGTGAACTCGACGACACACGACCTGAAGAATCCGCTGTTCACCATCCGCGGGTTCATCGACGTGATGGTGGCCGGACGCGCCGGCCCGATTCGCGACGACGCTCGCGACTACCTCGAGCGCATGCGTGGCAACGTCGACTTCATGGACGGCCTCATCGCCGACCTGCTCGAACTGTCGCGTGCCGGTGAGATCCACCTCGACCCGGCGCCGGTCGACGTCGGCGAGGTCGTGGACGAACTGGCGAACGACCTCTCGGGTGCCTACGAGGGCCTGGTCGTCGAACACGACGGCCTCCCGGTCCTGCTGGTGCCGCCGGCGCGTCTGCGCCAGGTCCTGTCGAACCTGCTGATCAATGCCTGCGTCCACGCCAACCGTGACGACGTCCGCGTGTCGGTCAGCGCGGAACGCCGCGTCGGGGGTGAACTGCACCTGTTCGTGGCGGACAACGGTCCGGGCATCCCTCGGGAGCACCGGGAATCGGTGCTGCGGCCGTTCCACCGACTGGCGGGGCGCGCCGTGCCGGGCAGCGGGCTCGGACTGGCGATCTGCGTGAAGATCATGGAGGGGCTGGGCGGCTCCATCCGGGTCGACTCGCGCACCAGCGAGGCGGGCACCGTGTTCGACCTCACCTTCCCGCCCAGCGCCTCCGCACCGTCGGACGAGGGCGCGATGGAGGACTCCTCGGGGTGGGACTCGCGTCGCTCCGCCGAGTACGCTGGCTGAACCGCATCGCACTCGGAGGCAGTCGCATGGAGGCCTGGCAGATCATCCTGGGCGTGTTCTTCGTCCTGCTCCCGATGGTGATGATGATCGACTTCTGGGGCAACGAGCGCCTGACGTTCCGCGGTCGCCCCATTCGCCGCGCCTGGCGTCCGGCGATCACCCCGCCCGAACCCGACGAGCACCACTGACGCCCGTCGCTCCGGCCACTGCACGCCCCGCCCCCGGCGGGGCGTTTCGCGTCGGGCGGACGGTCCCTGCTCGGAATGGTGTCCAGCCGGCGACACATATCTGAGTCTCTAAGACTCAGATAAGATGAGTCGACAAGGCTGGATTGGGTTGCAGACCGGTGCAGCGCCCGTACCGTGGTCATCGAGCACACATCTCGTGCCCCCACTCGGCCGTTGGGCCGACACCTCACACGTCCTGCAATCCAGACCTGCATCACGTGCCAGCACCTCCCAGCCAGCACACCATGAAGGAGTCACCACCATGTCGCGAGCCGTCGGTATCGACCTGGGCACCACCAACTCTGTCGTCGCGGTCCTCGAGGGCGGTGAGCCCGAGGTCATCGCGAACGCCGAAGGTGCGCGTACGACCCCGTCGGTCGTGGCCTTCAAGGGCGGCGAGGTCCTCGTCGGCGAGGTCGCCAAGCGCCAGGCGGTGACCAACGCGGACAAGACGATCCGCTCCGTCAAGCGCCACATCGGCACGTCGTGGACGACCGAGATCGACGGGAAGAACTACACCCCGCAGGAGATCTCTGCGCGCATCCTCATGAAGCTCAAGCGTGATGCCGAGGCGTTCCTCGGTGAGGACGTCACGCAGGCCGTCATCACGATCCCCGCGTACTTCGACGACGCCCAGCGCCAGGCCACGAAGGAAGCCGGTGAGATCGCCGGTCTCGAGGTCCTGCGCCTCGTCGCCGAGCCCACGGCCGCCGCGCTGGCGTACGGCCTCGAGAAGGACGACGACCAGACGATCCTCGTCTTCGACCTCGGTGGTGGCACGTTCGACGTGTCCATCCTCGAGATGTCCGAGGGCGTGTTCGAGGTGAAGGCCACCCACGGTGACAGCCAGCTCGGTGGTGACGACTGGGACGAGGTCCTGATCGACTGGATGGTCACGGGCGTCAAGAACGACTACGGCGTCGACCTGTCCGGCGACAAGATGGCCGTCCAGCGCCTCAAGGAGGCCGCCGAGAAGGCCAAGATCGAACTGTCGAGCTCGCAGGAGACCTCGATCAACCTGCCGTTCCTCACGGCGATGGACGGCAACCCCGTCCACTTCGAGTCGACCCTGTCGCGTGCCAAGTTCAACGAGCTGACCCAGCACCTGCTCGACCGCGTGAAGGGCCCCTTCACCCAGACGATCAAGGACGCCGGCGTCGCGCTCGCGGACATCGACCACGTGATCCTCGTCGGTGGCTCGACCCGGATGCCTGCCGTGCAGGACCTGGTCAAGGAGCTGACCGGCGGCAAGGAGCCCCACAAGGGCGTCAACCCGGACGAGGTCGTCGCCATCGGAGCGTCGCTCCAGGCCGGCGTGCTCAAGGGCGACGTGAAGGACGTCCTGCTGCTCGACGTGACCCCGCTGTCGCTGGGCATCGAGACCAAGGGCGGCGTGACGCACAAGCTCATCGCCCGCAACACGACCATCCCGACCAAGTCGTCCGAGGTGTTCACCACGGCCGACGACAACCAGCCGGAGGTCGAGATCAAGGTCCTCCAGGGTGAGCGCGAGTTCTCGGCGGACAACAAGCTGCTGGGCAAGTTCAACCTGACCGGGATCCCCCCGGCGCCCCGTGGGATGCCCCAGATCGAGGTCACCTTCGACATCGACGCCAACGGCATCGTCCACGTCAGCGCCAAGGACCTCGGCACCGGCAAGGAACAGTCGATGACGATCACGGGCGGCTCGGCGCTGCCCAAGGACGACATCGAGCAGATGATCAAGGACGCCGAAGCGCACGCCGCCGAGGACGCCAAGCGCCGCGAGGCCGCCGAACTCCGCAACCAGGCGGACACGCTGGCCTACAACACCGACAAGACGCTGAAGGAGCACGGCGACAAGGTCGACGAGGCCGTGAAGGCCGAGATCGAGCAGGCGCTGAGCGAGCTCAACGAGGCCCTCAAGGGCGACGACGGTGAGGCCATCCAGGCGGCCATGCAGGAGCTCGCCACGAAGTCCCAGGCGATGGCCGAGGCGATCTACTCGTCGGCCAACGCCGAGGGCGGCGACGCCGCGGCGGCGGGCGAGGCCCCGGCCGACGACGAGGTCGTCGACGCCGAGATCATCGACGAGGGCGACGACCAGGAAGCCGCGAGCTGACCGGTCGCCGCCGCCACTGCCCACACCACGAGCCACCAGACGTCACCGCAATCCGACGACGAGAAGAGGAGGTCCCGCGATGACGAACATCCGTACCTACGAACCCTTCCGTGCGAGCGGTCTGAACGACGACATGGACCGCATCTTCACCACGCTCTTCGGTGGGGGCCGCCAGGCCCCGTCGACCGCAGGCGCGTTCGCGCCGGCGCTCGACGTCGAGGAGTCGGACGAGCACTTCACGCTCCATGTGGAGCTGCCCGGCGTCGACCCCGACGAGGTGGAGATCACCCTCGAGGAGAACGTCCTGACGATCGCCGGTGAACGGTCGTTCTACGCCGACCGCACCGCTGACGGCTTCCGTCGCGTCGAGCGCAGCTTCGGCCGGTTCCACCGCGCCGTGCGCCTGCCCGACCGCGTGGACGCCGACGGCGTGGAGGCCACGGTCCGCCACGGCCTGCTGACCATCACGGTTCCCAAGGCCGAGGAGGCCAAGCCTCGCCGCATCGCCATCTCCAGCTGACCGCATCTGGACGGTGGT
>JBFJMP010000244.1:0-4623 GCA_041633895.1 Nitriliruptoraceae bacterium | reverse complement strand
TTGACCCGCAGGTTGTCGACGTGCGTCAGCTGGGTACCACCGGACGGGGTGCAGTTGGCGTTCAGCGGCCGCGAACAGTCCAGCACGTTCAGGGTCGTGTGCTGATCGGCGATGAAGCTGAAGCTGCCGATGTTCGCGGCCGTGCGGTTCGCGCCGGGTGCGCAGGCCGCGTCGCTGGTCTGACACGCCACGAACGAGCGCGGGACCGGATTCGCGATCGACGCCGACGTGATCCAGCGGTCGCCGGAGTTGGTCTGGAAGCTCAACTCGTTGGCGGTGGCGCTGGCGCTGTAGGCGATGTTGATCGTGCCCGCCGCACCGTCCAGCATCGCCAGGTCGACGACGGGAGGCGCGTTGACCAGCGAAGCCGTCGTGAACGACACGTTCGCGATCGGGCTGGCCTTGCCGGGGGCGGCTTCGTACAGGCCGATGCTGATCGGACGACCGCCCGCACCGGACAGGCGCACACGTGGTTGCGGCACCTGCGCCACGTCCACGGAGTCGATCCCGGTGAAGCGCGCGAACACGCGGTAGTCATCGGCCAGGTCCTCCAGCACGACGCCGTCCGTCCCGGCGGCGAGCGCCGTCGGGTCGTTCAGCCAGGCGAGCGCCTCGAGCTGGCCGAGGCGACCGCCGGTGGCGACGATCTCGACCGCACCGGTGTCCGACAGGCCGACGTCGAGGCCCGTTGGCAGGTCGACCAGGCGCAGGCTCAGCTTGTCGGCCCGGTCGAACAACCCGCTCGGGTCCTCGGCATCGAGCTCGAGGCTCGGCACCGTGGCGGACGCGCTGTAGGTGACCGCACCCGAGATGTCGATGGCCAACTCCAGGTGGCTGGGCACCTCGGTGATCACGATGGCCGCGGACAGCGGTGCGCCCCCACTGGGGGTCTGGACCAACGAGAAGCTGACCTCGTCGATCACCTGGCTCGCGTCGATCGTGAGTGCCTGTTGGCCGCCCGTGACGCCGAAGCCCAGGGTGACCAGGGTCGGCAGCACCTCGAAGGCGGCCTGCAGTTCGATGGCGCCGTCGCCGAGCTCGATGACCTCGCCGCCGTCGACGAGCGCATCGATCACGAAGGTGCGACCGCCGTCCGTCCCGATGGTGAAGGCGACGGGGTCCGGCACCACGACGAGCTGGCGCAGGTCGTTCACGCGCAGCGCCATGAGGAACTCCGTCGCGGTGTCACGCAGCACGACGCCGTCGACGCCGTCGGCAGGGAACAGCTCCGGTCCGGTGGTCGCCAGGACCTCGAGCAGGCCGAGGCGGCCGCCCTTCGCATCCAGGCTGACCGCGGCACCGGCGTCACCGCCGAGTCCGATCTCGAGTTCGGTCGGCAGGTCCTGCAGCAGGGCCTGGATGCGCGTGGCGGACTGGAAGATGCCGGCCGGGTTCTCACCGACGACCGTCAACTGGGTCACACGGTCCGAGCCGGCGTAGTTGAGCGCGCCGGTGACCGAGTCGAGCGCGAAGGACACGGCCGTGGCCAGGTCCAACACCTCGAGGTCGAAGGTCGTCGTCCCGTCCACGTCGGTCAACTCGATGGAGCCCCACAGGCGGTCCATCACGTCGGACGCGGTGTAGTCCAGCCCCAGGCCGTCGACCTCGTCGTCGGCGAGGGTCAGGGACACCGACGAGGGCAACGGGTCGAGCGCCGCCTCGATGGCAGTCGCGGTCCCCGCGTCGACGTCCTCGGTCAGCACGTCCACCACGAAGACCCGACCGCCCTCGGTGTCGAGGGCGAGCTCGGCGCCGCCGTCCGCCGGGGCGAACGTGATGCCGTGGAGCCCGGTCAGTCGGACGAAGGCCGCGTAGGTGTCCGCCGTGTCGCGGTACACGATCCCGTCGACGCTGCCGTCGAGGCCGATCTGCTTGCCGGAGGTGAAGAGCGCCTCGAGGTAGCCGAGGGCCCCGCCCGTGGTCTGGGCGGACAGGCCACCCGCCTCGTCGATCGTGGCGGTGATGCCCGTTGGCAGGTCACTCGCCCGCAGGCGCAGCTCGGTCGCCGCGGCGAAGATGCCGTCGGGGCTGATGAGGTCGAGCTCCAGCAGCGGGACGCGGCTGGACGCCGCGTAGGTGACGGAGCCGTCCTCCAGCACACGGAGGGACAGGCCGGCTGGCAACTCCGTGATCCGCACGGATGCCGTCGTCGGGCTCGCGCCCGGCGACTCGGACAGGAACTCCGCCCGCAGCTCGTCCATGACGTCCGAGGCCGTCCAGTCGAGGCCGATCTCGCCGGCGTCGAGGTCACCGGCCAGAGCCAGGCCGATCTCGGCCGGCAGCCGGTCCAGCGTCGCCCGCAGTTCGGTGCGGTCGCCGCCGGACGTGGCCTGGCGGACGTCGACCTCGAACAGGCGCCCACCGATGGTGCGCATGGTGAGGCCAGCCTGCTCGGAGGCGTCGAACGTCACGCCACGCAGCCCGACGATGCGGACCGCCGCGACGAAGTCGGTCGGGTCGTCGACGAGCAGCAGCCCGTCGATCCCGGCCGGGAGCCCGAGTTCGGGCCCGTTGGTGACGAGCGCCTCGAGCGAGCCGAGCACGCCCGTGCCCGCGTCGAAGGACACCGTGTCGCCGGCGAGGCCGAGGGTGAAGTCCTGCGGCAGGTCGACGAGGTCGACAAGCAGTCGGTCCGCCCGGTCGACAAGCCCGTCGGGGTCGGTGACCTCGATGCGCAGGCCCGGCACGACGGCGGACGCGGAGTAGGACACCGCGTCCTCGCCCAGCACCAGGGTCAGCGCGTCGGCGAGGCCGGTCGCCTCGAGACCCACGGTGGTCGCACCACCGTCAGCGCGGCGATCGACCATGGAGGCAACCAGCGAGTCGATGGTCGCCGACGCCTCGTACTCCAGCGTCGTCTCGCCGTCGAGCTCGCCCAGTGCCAACGACACCGACGACGGCAGGCGATCGATCGTGGCGCGGATGTCGGTGCCCGAGCCGTCCGTGGCGAGCTGCTCGATGTCGAGGTCGAAGACCCGGTCACCGATCGTCTGCAGGCTCAGCGCCACCGGCTCGTCCACGAACGACAGGCCGCGCAGGCCGGTGAGGCGCAGTGCTGCCTCGAAGCGGTCAGGGCGGTCGACGAAGATCAGGCCGTCGTCGACCGGCAGGGCGACGGCGTCGCCGTCGTCGCTGGCGGTGACCTCGACCACGCCGATGCCACCGGGGGCGTCGAGGATCGCGGTGCCGTCGTCCAGGGCCATCGAGAAGGCGGTCGGCACGTCGATCAGGTCGGCACGGACGTTCGTCGCCCGCCCGAAGGCAGCCGTGGCGCTGCGGATCTCGGCGGCGATCAGCGGAACGCGGTCGGAGGCCACCCACGACACGCCGTCGTCAGCCAGGCTGACGTCGACGGAGACGGGCAGGTCCTCCACCCGCAGCGACGCCTCCAGGTCACCCTGACGCAGGTCGACCTCGAACAGGTCGACGACCGAGGAGGCGTCATACGCAAGGGTCGTGCCATCGGGGCCGTCGACGAGTGCGAGGTCCACGTCCGCGGGCAGGGCGGACAGGCGCGCGTCGATCTCGTCGACGCCGTCGGCGGTGGCCTGGGCGATCGAGGCGACGAACGGGCGACCACCTGCGGTGCGCAGGGTGGCGGCCAACTGGGGCTCCGGCGCCAGGGACACCGACCGCAGGTCGGTCACGCGCACGAACACCGAGTACAGGTCCGCGAGGTCACGCAGGACGAGGCCGTCGGTACCGGGCTCGAGTGCGATGTTGACGTCCGGGTCACTGGCCAGTTGCAGTTCGAGCAGGCCGAGCACGCCCGTGCCGGCGTCGAGGCCGACGGCGCCGCCCTCGACCATGGTCACGGCGAGCGCCTCGGGCAGGCCCTCGAGACGGGCACGCAGCACGGTGGCGCGGTCGACGATGCCCCGTGGGTCGATCAACTCGACCGTCAGGGCGTCGATCGGCGCCGACGCGGTGTAGGACAGGTCGTCGGCAGAGACCACGAAGTTCGCCGTGGTCGCGTCGACGCCCTCGAACCCGACGGTCGCGGACCGGGTGATGCCGCCCTCGGTCTCGGACAGCCACAGGCCGATGTCGGCGACGGGCGCGGACGCGGAGTAGTCGAGGCCCACACCCTGGTCGGCGACCTGGCTGACCGCGAGGTCGACCCAGCCCGGGACACGGTCGAGGATGACCCCGACCTCCATCTCGTCGCCCGATCGCGACTCGGTGTGGACGCCGGCGTCGACGCGGCTCGGCTCGCTGACGTCGACGCGCACGCGCGCCTCGTCGACGGAGCCGCTGATGCCCTGCGCGGTGATCGTTGCGTCCTCGGGCATCGGCGTGAAGCCGACCCGGATGTCGGTCGGGGCGATCCGCTTGTGCGGCCACTCCCAGTCGAACACGCCGGCGGTCAGGACCAGCGACGGCCCCGGGGTCACCGTGTGGAGTTCGACGGACAGCTCGTCATCCTGCGTCCCGAGGTCGGTCACGGTCGCGCGGAAGACGCCCGGCGCGTTGCTGTCGAGGGCGTCGTAGCCGATGGCGAGGCGGTTCCAGTAGTCGTACCCGCGCGGGGCGAGGATCGCCTCCACGGCCAGGGGCAGGGACTCCGGGGCGCCCGGGAGGCGGATCACGCGCAGGCTGGGCTGCGCCGAGACGATCCGCACC
>JBFJMP010000243.1:0-4625 GCA_041633895.1 Nitriliruptoraceae bacterium | reverse complement strand
GGGAGCGTCGCGGCACAGGTGAGGGCGACGGCGACGAGGGCCGGGGCGAGCCGGTCGACGCGACGTCGGTAGAACGCTCCGAGGTCGAAGCGTCCTGTCGTCTGGAGTTCGTCTACGGCAAGCCGGGTGATCAGAAACCCGGATAGGACGAAGAACAGATCGACGCCTGCGAAACCGCCAGAGAGCGCAGGCCATTCGAGGTGGTAGCCGACTACCACGACGATCGCGACGCCGCGTAGCCCGTCGAGTGCGGGCCTGTACCCCAAGGTGAACCGGACTTGCCCCATGTCCAGACGCTATCGACAGAATGACTTGTGGTGTCGCCGATCCACAAAGCGATGGTGCGCGATCGATCTGCGACGCGACCTCCCTCGAACTGGTCGCTCGGGTGGGACCTGCTGATCATCCTGCAGACCGTCGGGGCAGTCCTGACGCGGCGGGGCGCGACGTGATCTCGACGCTGTTGACCGATTTGCGTGGTTGTGACTAGGCATGGCCGATCGGACGCTGTAGGCTGCGCGAGTCGAACGCGGTGTTGTAACCTCACGTTGCCGGAACGTGACCTGCCGTGATAGTTGCGCGCATGGCGCACCGTGTTCCTGAAGCCAGCGAGGATCTCCCGTGAGACGTGCCGCATCCGCAGCCATCTCGGTTGTCCTGCTCCTGCTGGTCGTGGCGCCCGCTGCACTGGCCCAGCAGCCGTATCCGCCCCCGCCGCCCCCGGACGGCGGGGATCCGGTCGCCGTCGCCGTGTTCGTCGAGGTCGGTGCCGACGGCGTGTTCCGCTGCCAGGGCAGCGGCTGGATGCCGGGCTCGAACCCCACGGTCGAACTGCGCCACGTCGCCGATGCTGGTCGCACTGCGGCTGCCGCGGACGACGACGCCCGCGCCGGCGACCTGATCGCGACCACCCAGGCCTCGGTCGACGCCGACGGCAACCTCAACTGCGAGGTCACGATCCCCTGTCCGTTCGACGCCACCGAGCTGTACGTGCGCATCACCGGCGTCGACGAGAACGGCGTCGCGACATCGCAGTCGGACATCGTCCCGGTGGCCCCGATCACGCGCTGCGCGATCGATGGTGGTGACGGCGACGGCACCACGCTTCCGCGTACCGGCCTCAACATCCTGATCCTGCTCGTGGTCGCGCTCGCCCTGATCGCCGGCGGTACCGCGCTCGCCCGCAAGCGTGGCGAGGCCTAGGAACGGCGTCGCGCTGCAGCCGTCACACGGTGGAACGCCGCGCAGCTCACGCGCAACAGGGTTTGGCACGTCAGCCCTGCCGTGTCCACGGCCCGGTGAGCGTGCCTCGTAGACTCCGATCGCCCCGACCGCGCAGGACCCCGTGACGCTCGACATGGCCGTGACGATCGCCGTCCTCGTGGCAGTGGTCTTCGCCCTCGCCCGCGAACTCTTCGCCCCTGCGCCCGTGATGCTCGGCGGCCTCGTCGTGCTCGTCATCACCGACGTGGTGACGCCCGCCGAGGGCTTCCAGGGCTTCTCGTCGACCGCGACGCTCACGATCGCCGGCCTGTTCGTCGTGGCCCGCGCGCTGCAGGTCCACGGCGGGCTCGCGCCGCTGTTGGCCCGCATGATGGGCAGTGGTGGCTCCGACCGTGCCCTGCTGAGTCGGCTCGTCGTCCCGGTCGCCGGCATCTCGTCCGTGGTGGCGAACACACCCCTCGTGGCCACGCTGGGCCCCATGGTGCGGTCGTGGTCGGAGCGCACCGGTCGCCCCGCATCGAAGTTCCTCATGCCGCTGTCGTTCGCCGCGATCATCGGCGGTGTGATCACCACGATCGGTACGTCCACGACGCTGGTCGTGTCCGGCCTCGTCGACCAGTCAGGGCTCGGCGCCTTCAGCCTCTTCGAGATCGCCCCCCTCGGGCTCCCGGTTGCGCTGGTCGGCTGTGCCCTGCTCGTGATCCTCGCCCCGGTCGTCCTACCGGACCGGCGCTCGTCGTACGCCCAGGTGTCCTCCCACGAGCGCGACTACACCTTCCGCATCCAGGTGCAGTCGGACGGCCCCGTGGCGGGTGCCACCGTGGCGCAGGCCGGCCGGCGCAACCTCCAGGACGTCTACCTCGCCGCGGTGTCCCGGCAGGCCCGCGAGATCACCCCCGTCCACCCCGACACCCCGCTGGTCGCCGGCGACGTCCTGACGTTCGTCGGCGGGGTCGACCACGTCCTCGACCTCGCGTCGCGCCCCGGTTTCGCGCACGCCGACGAGACCCAGACCTCGCTGCTCGACGACGACACCCGCCACCTCGTCGAGGTGGTCGTCGGCGCCGGGTCACCGCTCCTGAACCGCACCCCGAAGGAGATGTCGTTCCGGGGCCACTACGGCGCCGCCATCGTCGCCATCCACCGCCAGGGCAAGCGCGTCGAGGGCAAGCTCGGCGAGATCCGCCTCGAAGCCGGTGACGCACTGCTCCTGATGACCGACGCCGACTTCGAGGAACGCCACCGCGGAAGCGGGGACTTCGCCGTCGTCGTCCCGCTCACGGACGGCGCCGCCGTCGGCTCCCGGCGGGGGCCGTTCGTGCTCGCCGTCGGCGTCGGCATCCTCGCGGCCGCCGCGTTGGGCGTGCCGATCCTCATCGCCGTCCTCTCCGGCTGCCTGCTGCTGGTCGGCACGCGCACCCTCGGCTTCTGGGACGCCCGAGCGTCGCTGGACCTCGACGTCCTCATCGTCGTCGCGTCGGCCATCGGGCTCGGCGCCGCGGTCGAGTCCAGCGGGATCGCGGCCGAGGTGGCCGAGGTCATCGGTCGCGTCGCCGACACCGGCGGTGAACGCCTGTCCCTTGCCGCCGTGCTGCTCGGCACGCTCGTGCTGACCGAGCTGGTGACCAATGTGGCCGCGGCCGCGTTGATGGTGCCGATCGCCCTCGACGTCGCGATGCGAGTCGACGCCGACCCCCGCGGCTGGGCCATGGCCGTCGCCATCATGGCGTCGTCGTCGTTCCTGACGCCCATCGGCTACCAGACCAACACGATCGTCTACGGCCTCGGTGGCTACCGCTTCTCGGACTACTGGCGCCTCGGCCTGCCGCTCACGGTGGCGGTGTACGCGACGACGGTGGTCGCGGTCCCCGTCATCTGGAGCTGAGCCAGCCCTCGTCGACGAGGTGGGCCAGCACCTGCTCGGCAGCCTCCGACGGTGAGATGTCGGTCGTGTCGATCGACAGGTCGGCGTCGTCGGGGACCTCGTACGGGTCGTCGATGCCGGTCATCCCGGTGATCAGCCCGGCACGGGCCTTGGCGTACAGGCCCTTGCGGTCGCGCTTCTCGCACTCGGCCAGCGGCGTGGAGATGTGCACCAGCACGTAGCCGCCGCCCGTGGCCTCGATCGTCGCCCGGTTCTGCCGGCGCACGTCGTCGTACGGGGCGATCGGGCAGCACACCGCGATCCCGCGGTGCTTCGTGATCTCGGACGCCACGTAGCCGATGCGCAGGACGTTGAGGTCGCGGTGTTCCTTGCTGAAGCCCAGCTCGCTGGACAGGTTCTTGCGGACCAGGTCACCGTCGAGGAGCGTGACGGGGCGCCGGCTCACCTCCAGCAGGCGGGCGTTCAGCACGTTCGCGACCGTGGACTTGCCCGAGCCCGACAGGCCCGTGAAGAACACCGTGAAGCCACGCTCGTGGCGGGGCGGGGCGGCGCGCCGCACCTCGTCGAGGACTGCCGCCGACGCCAGGCCGTCCGACAGCGGACGCCCCTCGTGGATGGCCGCGTCGATGTCGGGGTGGGACGGGTCGACCGCCACCGGGTCGGCGGCGTGGTTGCGCACCACCACGTCCATGAGTGCGGCCTCGGCGTCCGGGGAGCGCCCCGCCGCCATCGGTACGACCACGACCTCGCTGCCCTCCGGGAGGTCGGCCAGCACGGCCACGTGCGACCGCACCAGCGCGTGCGGCTCCAGCAGTCCGGGCACCGCGGGGCCTGCCATGCTCAGGATGAGCACCGGGGCGCCGTCGGCCACGACCGCGTCACGCACCCGGGCGACGTCGTCGTCCAGCAACGGGCGCCGCGTCGCGACGGCGACGTGGTCCGCGGCGTCCGCGTACACCTCGGCCGCGGTGCGGCGCAGTTCCGTGAAGTCGTAGTGGTTGGGCAGTTGCAGCGCCTCGACGGGCCCACCCAACGCCATCGCACCGCCGTCGCCCCGGGGCGTCCGTGACGTCACCGTGAGGACCGCGAGCATCGTGCCCTCGGCGTCCCGCAGCGCCACCCGCGCCCCATCCGCCAGCCCATCCGCCGTGTCCGCGTCGACCTCGAGCACGATCGGTGTCGGCCACGGGGTGCCGTCCGGGAGGCGGTGGTCCGCCTCGACCGCGGCGATCTCCTCGCCGGTCATGAAGCCCGTGAGCGGGGTGTACGCGCCGCCGGTCAGCAGCTCCAGGTCGCACACCTGGTCGTCGTCGAGATCCCACGACGGCCAGTCCTGCGACGCCGCCTTGAGTTCGGCAGCACGCTCGGCTGACACGAGCAACGTCGTCGGTGCGGTCACCCTCGTCTCCAACCTCGACCGGGTCCGAGCACGCTACCCGCCCTGCCGCGCCGGACCCGACTGAGGCGCACCCAGCCCGACGTTGGAGGTTTCGGGGCACATGCGCCCCACAACCTC
>JBFJMP010000242.1:0-4631 GCA_041633895.1 Nitriliruptoraceae bacterium | reverse complement strand
CTCGACGATCTCGGTCGCGGGTGACGCGAGCACGTACACCCCGTCACGTGGCACGACCACGTCACGGTCGATCAGCATCCGGATGGTCTCGATGGCGAAGAGGGGGATCCCCTCGGCGCGACTCGTCAGGGCATCACGCGTGGCCTCCGGAAGGCCGGCGACGAGTCCGTCGACCATCTGGCCGAGGACCTCGTCGCTCAGTGGTTCGAGGTGCAGGGCCGTCACGTTGCGACGTCGGATGGCCCAGTCCGGATGCTCGTCCAGCAGCTCGGGTCGCGTCATCACGAGCATGAAGAGGGGCGTGTCGGACGACCAGTCGAGCAGGTGCTCGATGAACGCGAGCAGGCCGTCGTCGGCGAACTGGAGGTCCTCGAAGACGAGCACCACGGGGTTCACCTCGGCGAGCCGCTCGAGGAACAGGCGCCAGCCCGCGAACAACGTCTCCTGCTCGAGGTCCGCCGGTCGGGTGTCGACTCGGTCGGCGATGCCCAGCAGGACCGCCAGACGGGGCAGGAGCCAGCGACGCTCGTCCTCGTCGGCGACGAACTCGTCCAGGCCGGCCTGCAGTTTCGCGACGACGTCGTCGTCGGTGTCGCCTTCGCTGACGCGAAGACGCATCCGGATCATCTCGGCGAGCGCCCAGAACGCGACGCTGTCCCCGTACGACAGGCAGCGGCCGACGTGCCACCACGACACGCCGGAGAGCCCGTCGAGGTACTTGAAGAGCTCCCAGGCCAGGCGGGACTTCCCGACCCCGGCCATGCCCGAGACCATGACCAGACGCGCTCGGAACTGTTCGGCACTGTCGTGGAACAACTCCTTGACCAGCCGTAGTTCGCGGTCGCGGCCGACGAAGGCCGCCTCGAGGCCGTCGAAGCGCATGGCGCCGCCACTGCCGGCGACGACCTGCGCGGCCGTGAACAGGCGGACGGGCTCGGCCTTGCCCTTCAGGACGTGCTCGCCGGCGGAGGCGTACGTGATGGCCTGCGAGGTCGCCCCACGAGTCGGCTCGTCGACGAGCACCGTGCCGGGATCGGCGACGGACTGCACGCGTGCCGCCGTGTTCACGACGTCGCCAGCGACCATGCCCTGGTTCACCGCGTCGAGGTTCACCGCGGCTTCCCCGGTGACGACACCTGCCCGCGCCTGCAGGCGCCCTCCACCCACGTCGAGGGACGTCACCGCGGCGACGATGTCCAGTCCCGCCCGGACTGCGCGCTCGGCGTCGTCCTCCAGCGCGACCGGAGTGCCCCACACCGCCATGACGGCGTCGCCGATGAACTTCTCGATCGTCCCGCCGTAGCGGTCGACGATCGTGCGCGCGTGGTCGAAGTAGTCCGACAGCAGCTCGCGCACGGCCTCGGCATCGCGCGTCTCGGACAGCGATGTGAAGCTGACGAGGTCGACGAAGAGCACGGACACGTGCCGCCGCTCCGCGGTCGGGGCGGCAACCATGGGCTCGTGTCCGCCGTCGGCAGCCCGAGAGGGCGGGGCCGAGACGGATGCGGCACCCGTCGCGGGGGTCAGGGGCGTGCCGCACTCGCCGCAGAAGGCGTGGGCGTCGTCAACGGGGGTGGCGCAGGCGGGGCACTGCCGGAGCAGTGACGTGCCGCACTGGTGGCAGAACTTCTTGCCGGTCGGGTTCTCCGCAGAGCACTCCGAGCAGCGCATCCCGAGCTCCCCTGGTACGCCGTGGCGTGGCGTGCGATGAACCGGTGAGTATAGGTCCGGCGTCGTTCCACTGGTCGGAATCCGGTTGTTCCCGCATGCTTGAGGGGCTGACGACCGCTTCGAACCGTGGGGGAACGATGGGTCAGGGCCTGCAGGCCGACGTGGGCACGCGACGTCGAGCGCGCGCCGTGGACGCCGTCCGTGGCATCCACGCATGCCTGGTGCAGGTCGGCTGGGATGGCGGCCTTCGCCTGTGGGACGGGACGTCCCTGGGGCCGGGGGATGCTGCCTTCAGGGTCGTCCTGCGAGCGCCCTGGTCCCTGCGTGCGATGTTCCCGGCCACCGACCTCTCGCTGGGTGAGGCCTACCTCGACGATGTCTTCGACGTCGAGGGCTCGATGGTCGAGGCGATGCGTGCAATCGCCGGGCTGGGGCCGACCCTCGCCCGAGGACGGACGCGGCGGGAGCTGATGCGACTGCTGCTGCGACTGCCGCGTCCGCCGGCACGGTCGCGGCGTCGACGTTGGCTGGCCCTGCCCGAACGCCGGGCCCACTCGCTGGAGCGTGATCGCGAGGTGATCTCGTACCACTACGACGTGGGCAACGACTTCTACCGCCTCTTCCTCGATGAGCGCCTCGTCTACTCGTGTGCCTACTTCGCTGACGCGGACGACGGCCCACCGGGGACCGTGGACGATGGCGCGCTCGAACGTGCGCAGGTGCGAAAGCTCGACCTCGTCTGCCGCAAGCTCGGCCTGCAGCCGGGGCAACGCCTGCTCGACGTGGGCTGTGGGTGGGGGGCCCTCGTGGTCCGAGCTGCCGAGGAGTTCGGCGTTCGGGCGCTTGGCATCACCCTGTCAGAGGAGCAGGCGGGGCTGGCGCGGGAGGTCGTGGCGGCACGCGGCCTGTCGGACCTGGTCGAGGTCCGGGTGAGCGACTACCGGGAGGTCGAGGGCACGTTCGACGCCGTCGCGTCGATCGGCATGGTCGAGCACGTCGGGTCACGCCACCTCGACGGGTACTTCCGGCGCCTGTTCGACCTCACGGCGCCGGGCGGGCGACTGCTCAACCACGGCATCACCACGGGGGGCCGTGGGGTCGTGCGTGACTTCGCGCAGGAGCGCGACACCTTCATCGGCCGCCACGTGTTCCCGGACGGCGCGCTCGTCCCGTCCGCCGTGATGCTGGCCCATGCGGAGGCCGCCGGGTTCGAGGTCGTGGACCTCGAACAGTTGCGCCCGCACTACGCCCGCACGTTGGAGCACTGGGTCCATCGCCTGGAACGTGCGGCCGACGAGGCGGCCGAACGGGCCAGCGATCGCCACCTTCGCACGTGGCGGGCCTACATGGCCGGCTCGGTCGTCGGCTTCGAGTCGAACGACCTCGGCGTCATCCAACTGCTGTGCAGTCGTGGTGCGCGACTGCCGCTGGGACGGGACTGGCTCACGAGTTCGTGACACCACCGACGGCAGCCGCGCCCCGCGTCATGACAGTTCGGCGACGAACTCGTCGGCCGTCATCGTCTTGGAGAACATCGGGTAGTCGTACGCGATGGCGTTGTCGTGCTCCTCGACGGACGTGGCGGCGACGCAGTCCGTCAGCGTCACGACCTCGTAGCCGTTCTCGTAGCCGGATCGCATCGTCGACTCGACGCAGCAGTTCGTGAGGAAGCCGCCGAGCGCGATCGTCTTGATCCCCTTGCTGCGGAGCATGAAGTCGAGGTTGGTGGACGCGAACGTGTCCAGGCCGCGCTTGCCCTCGACGACGATGTCGCCGTCCTGCGGTGCGAGGTCGTCGACGATCTCGGCACCCCACTCGCCCTTCACGAAGGCGTTGCCGTCCACGACACCCTTGAGGATGCCGTAGGGGTGGTCGCTGATCTCGGAGTAGCCGGGCTTGAAGGTGATCGGCGCGTGCATGACCGTGGCGCCGGCGGCGCGTGCCGCCGCTGCGACGCGGACGGTCCGGGCGAGCATGTCGGTCTTCTCCATGACGGCCTCGACGGCCTCGTGGAGGACGCCGCCCGGCGACGTGAAGTCGTTCTGGTACTCGATGAGGACGACGGCGGTGGTGGAGGGGTCGATGGCCATGGGGTGCTCCCGCGTTGTGGTCTCCCGAGACGGTGCGTGCGCAGCGTCCGACCACAGCCTATTCTTGTCAGACAAACAGTCAAGGGAGTCTGGGCATGACGGGATCCGGTTTCGCCCCGGTCGAGCGTGCGCCACTGAGCCTGCTCGTCTCGCGCCAGTTGCGGGAGGCGATCGTGTCGGGCGACCTCGCCCTCGGGACGCCGCTGCCGACCGAGAAGGAACTCACGGAGCAGTTCGCGGTCAGCCGGACGACGATTCGCGAGGCGCTGCGGATCCTGCAGGCCGAAGGCCTGCTCAGTGGCGGCGACACGGTGTCGACGAAGCGGCCGACGGTGTCCTCGGAGCACACCGTCAGTTCGGCGGCACGCGCGCTCGAGAGCGTCCTGCGGCTCGGCGAGGTGCCACTGCCCGACCTCATCGACCTGCGCCTCCTGCTCGAGGGCGCCGCGCTGGAGGACGCCGCGGCGCACCCGGACCCGGAGGCCCTCGCGGATGCCCGCGAGGCCCTCGCCGTCATGTCGGTACCGGGCATCGACGTCGACGCGTTCCACGCGGCGGACGTGAGCTTCCACATCGCCCTCGTCGGCGCCGCGGGCAACCGCGCACACCACCTCGTCCTCGGGGTGCTGCGTGATGCCCTGGCCGGACACCTGCTCGCGGCGCTGTCCGAGATGGAGCACCCCGAGCCCGTCCTGGCCCGGCTGATCGACGAGCACACCGCGATCCTCGCTGCGGTGGAGGACGGTGACGGGGCGTCGGCGCGTGACCTGGTGTGCGCCCACGTACGTGGGTTCTACGCGGCCCACGCCGGGACGATGCCTTCGTGAGCGCTCCGTGGCTGGGGGAACTCGAACGGCTCCTGGGTGCCGG
>JBFJMP010000241.1:0-4650 GCA_041633895.1 Nitriliruptoraceae bacterium | reverse complement strand
GGCCGGCCGGGCGGGCGAGCAGCAGGGAGGCAGCCAGCAAGATCGTGCCGAGGATGCGCAGGTTCTCGGCCGGTCCGGTGACCGGCAGTGGCTGGGCTGCCGGGGCGTCGCTGCCCGCTGCGCCGTCGTCCACCTCGGGTTGCGGCGCCGGATCCGGGGCCGCCTCTGCCGTCGGCGTCGGGTCGGGGGCCGGGTCACGGTCGGCCGGCCACACGTCGTTGGTGACACGCACGGCGAAGAAGCCCTGGAACCCGTCCGAGTACCAGATCTCGTTGCGCTCGGGGACGAAGGCCGGGCTCGACATGGCCCAGTTGCTCGCGTCGAGCAGCAGCCCGGTCGCGTCGAAGAGCGGGCGGTCGGCGATCGGGGCGTTGAAGTAGGCCACCTCGACGGGGTGGTGCACGTCGGTGATGTCGAACACCCGCAGGCCAGACAGGATGAAGCTGCACGCCACGATCGTCGGGTCGACGCGCGTCGGCACGTTGCAGTAGTGGCCGGCGTAGCCCTGGATCGGGTTGTCCTGCCCGGTGTCACCCGCGATCTCGTCGAAGTGCTCGGGCTGGTGCACCTCGAGCCGCAGGTTCGAGACGACGCGGGGGTCGGTCTCGTCGGCGATGTCGATGATGCGCCCCGCCCCGACCTCGCGCCCGGCTCCGAACTCGTCGATCTCCACGACGTAGGGGTGGCCGTCGACCGTGATCGGAATGGCGTTCTGCGGGATGGATCGCGAGATCCAGTCGCGGGTCGAGACCTCACGCACGGTGGGGTTGGGGACCCGGGCCTGGATCTCACTGGTGTCGAGGATGACGAGGCCACTGCCGGTCCCGGCCACGTAGGCGCGGTTGCCGTCGGCGCTGATCGACAGGCCGTGTGAGTCGTAGTTGCCCATCCAGATGGGGACGGGCAGCGTCGGGCTGCTGATGTCGACGGCCACGATCGTCTGCAGGGCCGTCGATGCGGAGTAGAAGGTCATCCCGTCCGGGGCCATCCCGCTCTCGTGGCCGAGGAAACCCACGGGACTCGACGACAGCAGCACCGGCTCGCGGCAGTCCTGGCTGACGTCGTAGAGGTCGATGATCCCCGGCGCCGTCCCGGCAGTCCCCATCACCGCTGCGAGGATCCCGCGCTGGTGCGACAGCACCAGCGACTCGTGCGGCTGGAGCATCGCCGGCGTCCGCAGGGTGGCCGTGAGGACCGGCTTCGCCGGATCGGCCATGTCCAGCACGTTGACCCCTGCCTCGCCGTCGAGGACGTTGGTCGGGAACATCAGGGTGGAGTCGTAGTAGGCGCAGTCGTTGCCCGCTGCGTCGGTGTAGCGCTCGACCTTGAACCCGGCGACGGAGCCGAACACGTCCTCAGGACGGTACGAGCCGACCAGTTCGGTGTTGCAGGTGAAGCCCTCCGCGGCCCGTCCCGAGGCGTGGTCGTCCGGGCTGACGCGGCCCTGCAGGCCGGTCTCGGGCCGGGACCCGGGGCCACACTCCCCCTGCGGTGTCGCCAGCAGGTCGGGCTCGATCTGCTCCGCGATGGCCGGGGCCGTCATCAGCAGCGCCCCCACCAGCCCGGTTGCCACCGCACCGCGACGGACACCCATGCGTCGACCTCCACCGCCCCCGCCCCCGACGGGCAGGCCGAGACCGAACGGTACCTGACCTCGGGTCAACTTCCGCTGCCAGCCGGCACGTCCAACAGCTCGCGTGCCGCCGCCACGTCGGCCTGGATCTGGGCGATGAGCGCGTCGATGCCGTCGAACTTCACCTCGGCACGCAGGCGATGTTCGAACGACACGGCGACGTGCTCGCCGTACAGGTCGAGGTCGACGTCGAGCAGGTGCGCCTCGACCGTCACGTCCTCACCCCCGAACGTCGGGCGACGTCCGACGTTGACCACCATGGGGTGCACGACCCCGTCACGACCGAGCACGACCGCATGACCCGCATACACCCCGTTGGCAGGCATCTGCATGCGGTCGTCGATCTCGAGGTTCGCGGTCGGGAAGCCGATCGTGCGCCCCCGCGCGTCGCCACGGACGACGGCACCCTCGAGGATGTGTGGCCGGCCGAGCCCCTCGGCCGCCCACTCCACCTCGCCGCGTTCGAGGCGGTCACGGATCTCGGTCGAACTGATGGTGACGCCCTCGACCTCGAGGAGCGTGACGGCCTCGACGGAGAACCCGAGCTCTTCGCCGCGCTCCGCCAGCATCATGACGTCACCCTCGGCACCGTGGCCGAATCGGAAGTTGGACCCGACGATGACGTGGCGTGCTCGGATCGGCCCGGCGAGGGTGTGCTCGATGAACTGCTCGGCCGACTGCTGGGAGAAGTCGTAGTCGAAGGTGACCACGTAGACGAGGTCGAGCTCCTCGGCGAGCAGGGCGGTGATCTTGTGCTTGAGGTGCTGGAGGTAACGCGGCTGCGAGCCGGGCTTGACGACCTCCATCGGGTGTCGGTCGAACGTCACCGCCACGGACCGCAGGCCCAGTTCGTCGGCTTGCGATCGCGCCCGGCGCAACAGCGACCGATGGCCGCGGTGGACCCCGTCGAAGACGCCGATGGTCACGATCGAGTCTGCGGCGTCGATCTCGTCGAGTGACCTGGCCACTCGCACGTCGGTCTGCGTCACCGGCCTCACCTGGAATCGCGGAGGTGGCAGCCTAGGCGCGGCTGCCAGACACGACGGTGTCAGTCCGCCGTGAGGTCCTCGGGGCGCAACAGGACCACCTTGGCACGGCCGACGCCGTCCACGTCCTCGTAGACGCCGACCACTCCGACCGACGCCACGGCGACGTACGCGCCGTCGATCCCCTGCGCGGGCAGGCGCCCACCGTTGACGAGGGCGCCGACCACGTCGTCGTCCACCGGGACCCGGGGGAAGCCTCGGAGCGCGTCGTCCGGGCTGAGCAGGCGTGCCCGCAGCGCGTCCTGGCCCAACGTGTCCACGTCGTCCAACGACACCGCCTCCTCGACGCCGAACGCCCCGTTGGCGAGGCGACGCAGCGACGTCAGGCTGCCACCGACCTCCAGTGCGGCACCGACGTCGTGGGCCAGCGTCCGGACGTAGGTGCCGGCGGAACAGGTGACGAGGAACGACGCGGTGGCCCGCTCGCCCGGGACGAACTCCTCGAGCACGAGGTCGTGGATGGTCACGGGACGCGGGTCGCGCTCGACGACCTCGCCGCGACGCGCCTTGGCGTGCAACCGTTCGCCGTCGACCTTCACCGCGGACACCATCGGGGGGATCTGTTCGATGTCGCCGACGAAGCGCTTGAGGGCGCGGCAGACGTCGTCCTCCACGAGGTGCGAGGCATCGGCCTCGGCGATCACCTCGCCGTCGGCGTCCTGGCTGTCCGTCTCACGGCCGAGCACCATCGTGGCGGCGTACGTCTTGCGCCCCGCCTGCAGGTAGGGCACCAGGCGCGTGGCCCGCCCCACCGCGACGACGAGCACGCCGGTGGCCGCCGGATCCAGCGTCCCGGTGTGACCGACCCGGCGCATGCCGATCCCTCGGCGGACGTGGGAGACCACGTCGTGGGAGGTCATCCCCGTCGGCTTGTCGACGACGAGGACACCAGCGATGTCGGGGTCGTCCGCGCGGCGACGGCCCATCAGCGCTCCCGGTCCTCGTCCCGCACACGGCGGATGACGTCCTCGATGTGGGCCGCCTCGGCCGGCAGGTTGTCCGCGACGAACCGCAGTTCGGGGGTGTTGCGCGACTTGACCCGACGGGCGACGAGTCCCTGGATCCGGGCCCGGGCGGCCTCGAACCCCGCGGCCACGGCATCGGCGTCATGGAGGCGTTCACCCCCGGTCGCGGACGGGTCGCGGCTGACGAGGCTGGCATCGAGCGAGGAGTAGTAGACGGTCGCGTACTTCTGGTCCGGCGTCACGGACACGTCCGTGATGGACACCATCGTCAGGCGCGGGTCGGAGACGTCCTCCTCGATGATGGAGGCGATCGCCTCCTTCACCGCGTGGTCGAGTCGTCGATTGGACTTGGCCATGGTGTCACTCCTCGCTGTCGTCGGTCACCAACGCATCGGTGGCCGGGTTTGCTCCCGGGTCGGACCCGATGCCGAAACCGTGTGCCGCCAGCAACCCGACGGTCGGGTCGCCGTCGAGGTCCAGTGCCTCGTGGTCGGACACGACGCCCGTGACCACCACGGCGGGGTCGCGTTCGACGACGGCCACCACACGTTCGAGGACGTGGTCCACCCCGGACGGATCGCCGGCGACGACGGCGACGGCGAGGCTCGCCCGTTGCCAGGTGTCGCGGTTGTCGACCTCGGCCACGGCGACCTTCAGGTCGTTGCGCAACGCGGCCTTCGCCCGGTTGAGCACGGCGCGCCGCCCCTTGAGGGACGACGCGCCGGGGATGTGCAGGTCGAGGCGCATGGCACCAACGTGTACGGCCATGCGGCGCTCAGCCCTTTCAGACGCGTTCGACCTCAACGGTCTCGAAGGCCTCGAACACGTCGCCTTCCTTGACGTCCTGGAACTTGTTCAGGCCGATGCCGCACTCGAAGCCCTCGCGGACCTCGCGCACGTCGTCCTTGAAGCGTCGGAGCGAGGACATGGTGTCCTCGGCGATGACGACGCCGTCGCGGATGACGCGGACGCCGGACTCGCGCTTGACCTCGCCGCGCGTGACCAT
>JBFJMP010000240.1:0-4665 GCA_041633895.1 Nitriliruptoraceae bacterium | reverse complement strand
GTCGTCGACGTCCCGCGGCATCCCCATGGTGCCCTGTTCTTCGAGGACTGCACCCACGATGTCGGCGATCTCGAGGAAGCCGATCCGTTCGGACAGGAACGCAGCAACCGCCTGCTCGTTCGCCGCGTTGAGCACGGCGGGGGCACAACCGGCCGCTCGGCCCGCCTGCTCGGCCAGGTCGAGGGCCGGAAAGGCCTCTCGATCGGTCGGCTCGAAGGTCAACGCCTGCGCCTGGGTCCAGTCGCAGGCCACGAAGGCCTCGTCGAGCCGATCCGGCCAGGCCATCGCCAGCTGGATCGGCAGGCGCATGTCGGGCGGCGACAGCTGGGCAAGCGTCGATCCGTCGACGAACTCGACCATCGAGTGCACCACGGACTGCGGATGGACCACCGTGTCGAGGTGGTCCCATCCGACGTCGAAGAGCAGGTGGGCTTCGATGAGCTCCAGCCCCTTGTTCATGAGCGTGGCCGAGTTGATGGTGATGACGGGCCCCATCGACCAGGTCGGGTGGGCCAACGCCTCGGCTGGTGTGACGTCACCGAGTTCGGAGCGGTTGCGTCCCCGGAACGGTCCGCCCGAGGCCGTGAGCACGAGGCGTGCGACCTCGTCGCGGCGCCCACCACGCAGGCACTGGGCCAGGGCCGAGTGCTCGGAGTCGACCGGGACGAGCATGTCCTCACGCCCACCTGCGCGCTCCGCTGCGGCAACGACGAGGTCGCCACCGACGATGAGTGACTCCTTGTTGGCCAGCGCCACGCGCGTGCCGGCCTGCAAGGCGGTCAGGGTGGAACGCAACCCGGCGGCCCCGGTGATCCCGTTGAGCACGAGGTCGCAGTCGAGGCCAGCCAACTCGGCAACCCCGTCCGCGCCGTCCCGGACGCGTGCACCGGCCACCCGTTCCCGCAGCCGGGCGGCCGCGGCCGGATCCGCCAGGGCGAGGTCGGTCACGCCGAACTCGTCCGCCTGTGCGGCGATCACGTCCACGCCGGACCCGGCCGCCAGTGCGACGACCTCGAAGCGACCGGGATGGGCCCGGACCACGTCGAGGGCCTGGGTGCCGATGCTCCCGGTCGAGCCGAGCAGGGCGATGCGGGTCGGGCTCGTCACTCGGGGTCCACCGACTCGGCGTCCAGCATGGGCAGGTCCTCGTCACGTCGTGCGTCGATGCGTTCGGCGGCACCGACGGCGGCGGGCAGGCGCGTGCCTGCGCCCAGCGTGTAGCGGGCGAGCAGTTGGCCGCAGGCGGCATCCGCGTCGCGCCCGCGGGTGTCCCGCAGGGTCGCGCTGGCGCCGCGGCGGTCGAGTTCGGCCATGAAGCCCTTGGTCGCCTCGCGGCTCGGTTCACGCCACTGCACCCCCGGTGTGGGGTTCATCGGGATCACGTTGACGTGCGCGCGCAGGCGCCTGGCGATCGAGGCCAGCCGGATCGCGTCCTGCAGGCGGTCGTTGACCCCACCGATGAGGCACCACTCCAGCGACACGCGCCGGTTGGTCGCCTCGCGGTAGTCGCGTGCGGCCTGTTCGACGTCGGCCAGTGGGTGCTGGCGGTTGACCGGCACCAGCTCGTCGCGGAGGTCGTCGTCGGCGGCATGCAACGACACGGCCAGCGTCACGGGCAGGCCGAGGTCGGCCAGCCGCCGGATCCCCGGGACCAACCCGACGGTGGACACGGTGATGTGCCGGGCGGACATGCCGAGCTGGTCGTGCAGCCACGACACGGTGCGCAACGTCACGTCGGTGTTCGCGAGTGGCTCGCCCATCCCCATGAACACGACGTTGGTCACGTGGTCTGGATGGTCACCGGGCAGCTCCCAGTCGGCACCGACGTCGTCGGCGCTGGCCTGCAGGTCACCGGAGCGCAGGACCTGGTCGGCGACCACGACCTGGCGGACGACCTCGCCCGTCGTCAGCTGGCGGCGGAACCCCGCCTGTCCCGTGGCGCAGAAGGGGCAGCCCATGGCGCAGCCAGCCTGCGTGGAGATGCAGACGGTGGCCCGGTCGGGGTAGAGCATGAGGACGGTCTCGATGGCCTCACCATCCGGGTACTCCAGCAGGAGCTTGTGGGTGTGGCCGCCGTCCGCGACGCGGTGGGCCACGAGGTGGGGGCGCGCACCGGCGAACTCGTCCGCCAGCGTGGCCCGCAGGTCCGCGGGCAGGTTCGTCATCTGGTCGGGGTCGTCGACACCCTTCACGAGCCACTCCGCGAGCTGTGTCGCGCGGAACGACGGCTGGCCGTGGGACGCCATCAGGTCGCGCAGGCCGTCGGCGTCGAGGTCGTAGGGGTCGATCATGTGAGCAACGTGATGGCGAAGAAGCCGATCGGGAGGGCGACGAGGAGGCCGTCGACGCGGTCGAGCACGCCACCGTGGCCGGGCAGCACCCGACCGAAGTCCTTGATGCCGAGGTCGCGCTTGATCATCGACTCGGTCAGGTCACCGAGGAAGCCGGCGAGGACGGACACCACGGCGATGGCGATGGCGGTCGGCACCGTGAACAGGTCACCGATCTGGGGCAGGACGAGCGCCGCGAGGACGCTGGCGACGACGAGGCCGCCGATGAGTCCCTCGACGGACTTGTTGGGCGAGACCCGCGGGGCGATCTTCCGGCGACCGAAGCGCACGCCGACCGCATACCCCCCGATGTCGCCGAACACCGCCGCGCCGGCCACCGCGAGCACCGCGACCGGGCCGTCGGACTCGCGCCCGATCAGCAGGACCCCGAAGGACGCGAGGTAGGCGGTCCAGAGGCCCAGCATCAGCGTCAGCGTGAGGTTGCGCACCACGTCCGTGCGGTGCGGGTCTGCGAGCAGCCACGCGACCGTGCCCAGGAAGAGGACCAGGATGCCGACCGCCTGGCCCGCATGGCCGGAGCGATAGGCCCCGAGGACGATCGCCATGCCACCGAGCAACAGGGGCGGCACGCTGACCGTGATCCCCATCGCGCGCAGTTCCACACCAGCTTCGACGTTGGCCAGCACCACGAACACGGCGATCACCAGCGTGAAGGCCATCGGGTGCCAGAACAACGATCCGATGAGGACGGCACCCAGGACGACACCCACCGCGATGGCGATCGGCAGGTTGCGCCCGGTCGCCACTGGGGCTGCGGCCGGGACCTCGGCTGCGTTCGCCGCGGCGGGACGCTCCGGCACCATCCACCCCGGCAGGGGCGGATCGGGATCCACTCCCGAGTTCGGGTCGGAGTCCAGGTCGGGCGTCGACTGGGGGGCCGTGCGGGACCGGTCGGCGCGCGCAGGTCTGGTGTGGGGCATGGACGAAGGCTCGGGGTCGCGGGCGGATCGGGGACGCGCGGATCGTCGCGGCACCACGTCGTCGGCGTCGTCGCCGCGACCGGCTCGCGAGTTCACTGCGTCGCTCATCGACTCCTCAGACCTCGAGCAGTTCCTGCTCCTTGGAGGCGAGCAGTTCGTCGATGCGGGACACGTGCGACGCCGTCAGCTCCTCGAGCTTCTTGGTGTAGCGCTCGTGCTCGTCCTTGCCGACCTCGCCGTCGTCCTCGAGCTTCTGCATGTCGTCGCGTGCGCTGCGACGGATGTTGCGGGCGGCGATCCGGCCGTCCTCGGCAGCGGTCTTGGCGAGCTTGATGTAGTCCTTGCGGCGTTCCTCGGTGAGTTCGGGGAACACGCAGCGGATGATCGCGCCGTCCGAACCGGGGTTGAGGCCGAGGTCCGACTCGCGGATCGCCTTCTCGATGTCCGAGACCGCACCGCGGTCGAACGGGTTCACGATGAGGATGCGCGGCTCCGGCACCGAGAAGTTGGCAAGCTGCTGCAACGGCGTCGGGGTGCCGTAGTAGTCCACCATGATGCGGTTGAGCAGCTGGGGGTTCGCCCGGCCCGTACGGATGCCGGCGAAGTCCTCGCTGACCTTCTCGACGGCGAGGTCCATGCGGTGGCCGGCGTCGCTGAGGATGTCGTCGAGTGACATGGGTGCTCCCTTGGCGCGTGGATGGTTGTGGGGTTGGTCGTCGTCAGCCGTCGTGCGAGACGAGCGTGCCGACGTCCTCGCCGCGGACGACGCGGCGGATGTTGCCGTGTTCGAGCAGCTTGAACACGACGATGGGCAACTTGTTGTCCATGCAGAGGCTGATGGCCGTTGCGTCCATCACCTTCAGGCCCTGGTTGAGGACCGCGAGGAAGTCGATGCTGTCGTAGCGGGTCGCGCCGGCGTCCTTCATCGGGTCGCGGTCGTAGATCCCGTCCACCTGGGTGGCCTTCAGGATCGCCTCGGCGTCGATCTCCAGCGCCCGTTGCGCAGCCGTCGTGTCGGTCGTGAAGTACGGCGCGCCGAGGCCTGCGGCGAAGATGACGACGCGTCCCTTCTCGAGGTGGCGCATCGCGCGGCGGCGGATGTAGGGCTCGGCGACGTCCTGCATGTGGATCGCGGTCTGGACCCGCGTCTCGACGCCGGCGCGCTCGAGGGCGTCCTGCAACGCAAGGGCGTTGATGACGGTCCCGAGCATGCCCATGTGGTCCGCGGTCGAGCGGTCCATGCCGCGTTCGGCGAAGGCCGCGCCCCGGACCATGTTGCCGCCGCCGACGACCACGCCGACCTCGGTGCCGTCGGACTCCCGCAGCTCGGCGACCTCGACGGCGATGCGACCGACGATGTCGGGATCGACGCCCGATCCGGCCTCGGGCCCACC
>JBFJMP010000239.1:0-4679 GCA_041633895.1 Nitriliruptoraceae bacterium | reverse complement strand
CCACCTGGGGGCGGATCTCGAACATGTAACGCTCCGTGTCCCGATAGGCCGCGTCGAAGAGGCCCTTCTCGGCGTCGTCGGCCGCGTCGGAGTCACGCAGGATCGCGTATCCGACCAGCGCCTCGCCCCGCGCCAGGTCCAACAGCGGCAGACCGGCCTCGAGGTAGCCCGCGACGCGGTCCGCGCCGGTGGCGACGCCCGTGGCGTCCACGGTGCCGTTCGGTCGGGAGAGGTCGTGGTCGTCGACGGCGCGGAGGGTCTCGTAGGCCTCGTACATGCGTACGTAGCTGACCGCAACGGAGGCGACGGCGTCCGCGACGAGCCCGTCCGCGTCGTCCGCGTCGATGAACAGTTGGCGTGCCTCGTCCTCGATGAGCTGCAGCTCCGCGGCCGCTCCCGTGAAGTCGCCGTCGATCGTCCCGAAGGTCTCGTCCTCGAGCACGGTCGCGTTCGTGGGCGGCAGGACGGGCAGCTGGCGTTCCAGGCCGATGAGGCGATCGACGAGCGCTTCGTCGCTCACCCCGGCAACGGGCGTGTCGACCGCCTCGTCGTCGGCGTCCTGTGCCAGTGCTGTCGTCGAGACGACGATCCCGGCAGCAAGAACCCCGGTCAGCGTCAGTGTCGCGATTGCGCGCATGCGCAGCTCCTCACCCGTACGTGCGGTCTGTTCGACCTATCGGCACGTGATCGCGCGGACTGCAGTGCCGATCACCGATTTCCTTGCCTCCCGGGATGCTGTTCACCAGCAACACGGACAACATCATGCACAGTAACAACGTCAGGCGCCACCGTCACCCCTCGACAACCGAACGGCGACGCGCGATGTCCGCGCGCCGCCGTCCCGATCGGCCGATGTTGCCGTGATCAGCAGCGGTGATCAGTAGCGGTAGGAGTCGTCCTTGTACGGCCCGTCCACGTCGACGCCGAGGTAGGCCGCCTGCTTGGGCGTGAGCGTGGTGAGGTGCGCCCCGATCTTGTCGAGGTGGAGTCGTGCCACCTCCTCGTCGAGGTGCTTGGGCAGCACGTAGACCTCGTTCTTGTACTGGTCGTGGCTGTTCCACAGCTCGAGCTGGGCGAGGACCTGGTTCGTGAACGAGGTGGACATCACGAACGAGCTGTGGCCCGTGGCACACCCGAGGTTCACGAGACGACCCTCGGCGAGCAGGATGATGGAGCGGTCGTTGGGCAGGTGCACCAGGTCGACCTGGGGCTTGACGTTCGTCCAGTCGAAGTCGCGCAGTCGTGCGGTCTGGATCTCGGTGTCGAAGTGCCCGATGTTGCAGAGGATCGCGTGGTCCTTCATGTCGAGGATGTGCTCGAGCGTGACCACATCGTCGTTGCCGGTCGCGGTGACGACGATGTCCGCATCTGCGACGACCTCCTCCATCCGGACGACGCGGAAGCCCTCCATGGCGGCCTGCAGGGCGTTGATCGGGTCGATCTCGGTGACGAACACCGTCGCGCCCATCCCGTCGAGGGCCTGGGCGCAGCCCTTGCCCACGTCGCCGTAGCCGGCCACGACCGCGATCTTGCCGGCGATCATGACGTCCGTGGCGCGCTTGATGCCGTCGATGAGCGACTCGCGGCAGCCGTAGAGGTTGTCGAACTTGGACTTGGTGACGGAGTCGTTGACGTTGATGGCCGGCATCCGCAGCGTCCCGTCCTTCTGGAACTGGCGCAGGGTCTTGATGCCGGTCGTCGTCTCCTCCGACACCCCGAGGATCTCGGGCAGCAGGTCCTCGTACTCGTCGTGGACCATCGCGGTCAGGTCACCGCCGTCGTCGAGCAGCAGGTTCGGGCCGAGGCCGTCCCCGAAGTCGAGGGTCTGCCGGATGCACCACTCGTACTCCTCCTCGGTCTCGCCCTTCCAGGCGAACACCGGGGTGCCGGCGGCCGCGACGGCGGCGGCGGCGTGGTCCTGCGTCGAGAAGATGTTGCACGACGACCAGCGCACCTGCGCCCCGAGCGCCTGCAGCGTCTCGATGAGCACGGCGGTCTGGATCGTCATGTGGAGGCAGCCGGCGATGCGGGCGCCCTCGAGTGGCATCTGGCCCTCGTAGCGCTCGCGCAGGGCCATGAGCCCCGGCATCTCCTTCTCGGCCATCTGGATCTCGGCGCGGCCCCAGGTCGCCTGGGAGATGTCACGGACCTTGTGGTCGCCCCCCGTGCTGAAGGTGTCGGAACGGAACGTGTCGGTCACTGGAGTGAGTCCTTCGTCGTGCATGCGGCGGCACCCGGGTGCGGCATGCGGCAGAACGGCCGCAGCCCGGTCGGTCCGGAGATCCGGAGGCGTGGGGCGCGGCGGGAAGAGGTGAGCCGGACTCGGCATCCTCGCAGGGCCCCATCGTGCCACACGAGATGCAGGAGTTCTCGTCGCTGGCGCCGAGTGCGCGTCAGGAGCCAGCAACGCTGCGCGGCGTCGCCGACTGGTCGAGGAGGTCGCGCGCGGCGCGCGGGCCCCGTGTGAGCCGCACGTCGAGGTCCCGCCAGCGGTGCAGGTGCGCGAGGAAGTCCGCCCGTGGGACCTCCCGGGCGCCCAGTGTCGCCAGGTGGTCGGTCAGGATCTGGACGTCCAGCAGGTGCCCACCGGCGCCAGCGAACCGCTGGACGAGGTCCACGAGTGCGACCTTGGACGCGTCGGTCCTCCGGTGGAACATGGACTCCCCCGTGAAGATGCCGCCGACCTGGACGCCGTAGATGCCGCCGACGAGGTCGGGACCGTCCCACACCTCGACCGAGTGGGCCCAGCCAAGGTCGTGCAGTGCGGTGTAGGCCGCGAGCATCTCGGCCGTGATCCAGGTCCCGTCCTCGCCACGGTCGGTCCCGCACGCCGCCATCACGTCGGGGAAGGCGCGATCGACCGTCGTGGTCCACCCGCATCGTCGGAGGGTCCGGCGCAGGGACCGCGACAGGTGGACCTCGCCGACGGGGATGACGGCCCTCGGGTCCGGTGAGAACCACGGCAGGGGCACGTCGTCGTGAGGCCACGGGAAGATGCCGTCGCGGTAGCAGGACACCAGGGTCGCGGGTGCGAGGTCCGCGCCGAGTCCGACGACCCCGTCCTCGTCGGCCTCCTCGGGCGGCGGGATCTGCCAGTGCGACCGCGGGACGGGGCGCGGGCGCGGTGCGACGTCGGCGTCACCGTCGACGTGGATGGACGGGCGACTGGTGTGCTCGACACCTCCGGAGTCGCCCGTCTGCACCACCACCGTCCCTTCCGACCACGCGAGGACGCGAGGATACGGCGGCCCGTCCGGACTGCGCCTGAGCGTCTAGCGTCGGGGCACGACCACCACTGCCAGGAGTGCCGATGCGCCTGCACCTCGTCGACGGGACCTTCGAGCTGTTCCGGTCGCACTACTCGAAGCGGCCCGGTCGCACGGCGCCGTCCGGCCAGGACGTGAAGGCGACCGTGGGCGTGGTCGATGCCGTGTTGTCACTGCTCGAGGATCCCGACGAGGCCGTCACCCACCTCGCGGTCGCGTTCGACAACCCGATCGAGTCGTGGCGCAACGACCGCTTCCCGGGCTACAAGGACGGCAGTGGCGTCGAGGCCGCGATCCTCGACCAGTTCGACCTCGTCGAACGGGCGACCGCGGCCCTCGGCGTGACCGTGTGGTCCATGGATCGCCATGAGGCCGACGACGCCCTGGCCACGGCGGCGGTCACCTACGCAGACGCCTTCGACCAGGTGCGCATCCTGACCCCGGACAAGGACCTCGCACAGGTCGTGGCCGGCAGCCGGATCGTGCAGGTCGATCGCATGCGTGGGCGCGAGTTCGACGAGGACGGCGTCAAGGAACGCCTCGGGGTCGTGCCCGAGTCCGTGCCGGACTACCTCGCACTGGTCGGCGACACCGCCGACGGCATCCCGGGGTTGCCGCGGTTCGGCGCCAAGTCGACCGCCGCGGTGCTGGCGCGCTACCCGCATCTGGAGGACATCCCGCGGGACGGGGCCTGGGACCTGGACGTCCGCGGCGCGGCGGGGCTGGCCCAGACGTTCACCGAACGCTACGACGACGCCATCCTCTACCGCGAGCTCGCCCTGCTCGACCGCGATGTGGATCTCGGCACGACTGTCGACGACCTCGAGTTCCGTGGGGTGCCGCGGGATGCGTTCCTGCACCTGTGCGACGACCTCGGGGTCACCGCCCTTCGGGACCGCCCTTCCCGCTGGGAATGACCCTCGGGCCGTAGTCTGCACGTGGTCCCGGCCCCAGGCTCCCTGCAGTGTCCACTCCCCCGTCGACTCGGCGAAACTCCACGCTGGTCGCGTCGGGAATCCTGCTGTCGCGGGTGTCGGGCCTCGTGCGCCAACGGGCCTTCGGGCACTTCTTCGGCACGGGCGGGATGGCCGATGCCTACACCGCGGCGTTCCGCATCCCGAACCTCATGCAGAACCTGCTGGGCGAGGGTGTCCTGTCGGCGTCGTTCATCCCGGTCCACAGCCGACTGCTGAAGGAGGGTCGCACCGAGGAGGCGGGGCGCGTGGCCGGGGCGGTCGCCGGGCTGCTCGCGCTGCTGGCCGGCGCCATCACGCTGGTGGCGGTCGTGTTCGCCGACCCCCTGACGTCCCTGCTCGCCCCCGGCTTCAGCGGGGCTCGCCGCGACCTGACGGTCACCCTCGTGCGCGTCCTCACCCCCGGGGTGGGCTTCCTCGTCCTGTCGGCGTGGTGCCT
>JBFJMP010000238.1:0-4690 GCA_041633895.1 Nitriliruptoraceae bacterium | reverse complement strand
GTTCTGCTGGCGTGCGCGTTCGAGCACCTTCAGCAACAGGTACCGCGCGCGCGACTTGCCGCGTTCGCCGACCACGGCGTCGAAGGACTCGAGCCACTCGGTGGTCTCGGTCGGGTCGATGTCGGGGTACTGGGCCGGCAGTCCATCGGTAATGATCGGCTGCTCGGCGAACCGCTGCTGCTCACGCATCTCGGCCACGGGGGTCCCTGTCGTCCACTGACCTCCCACGGTAATGCGCGATGTCGGAACCGGCCTGCCGATCGGACCCGGACGCAGGTCGCGAGGGGCCCGCTAGCGTGAGGCGCGCCGGGCGATCACCCCAGGAGGACCCGATGGAGCGCACGTTCACGCTGCAGGAGGCGCGTGACGTGCTCGTGGAGATCCGTCCCGAGGTCACCGCCCTGATCGACGTGCGCGCCGAACTGGCGACGAAGGCACACCTGCACAACTGTGGCTCGGACGTCTCGATCCCCGAGATCAAGGCCCTCGAGGCCCAGATGGGTGAACTCCTCGACGGCCTGCGAGCACGGGGGCTGCAGGTCAAGGGCTATGCACCCCTGTTGCTGGACCTGCGTGCGCGCGTCGGCGACGAGGTCGTGGACCTCTGCTGGCTCGAGGGCGAGGACGAGCTCGGCTGGTTCCACGACCCCGAGGTCGGTTTCATGGGTCGGCGCCGCATCGTGGATCTGCCCATCGACGGTGTCACGGGCGGTTAGCCTCGGATCTGCGGACCCGGTGCGTGGGATCCCGGCTCGGGTCCCGCCGCGGCGACCAACGACCCAGATCAGGCACGTCCCAGACAGGCCCCTCATGGTGCACGCACGCTTCAAGCCCGTCCCGCCCGACCAGCGGATCCGCGAGCTCCGCAAGGCCTTCGCGACGCTGCAGAAGGACGAGCCGTCACCGGAGCGCGCCGAGCGGCTCGCCGCATTCGTCCGGGACGCGAACGGCGAGCGCCAGCTGAACATGTCGATGCATGCGGCGCAGTTGTGCCTCGAGGACGACCCGGACGCCCCGGCGCTGCTCTTCGCCGCGTTCGAGGTCTCGGACGACGTCGACGTCGAGGAGCGGCTGCGGGCCCTTGACGACCTCGACGACCTCGCGCGCTACATCGACCGGCCGGACATCCGCGAGCACGCCGACGCGAGGACGGTGGAACTGGCCACGGCGTGGATCGCCGAGGCCAGCGAGGCCGAACTGCGCCACCGGCTGCGGACGCTCACGTCCATCCGGGACCGGGCGTTCGCGGACACGATCCGCGATGCCGCCCGCTGAGCCGAAACGCACGCGACGCCCGGTCGGGCAACCGGGCGTCGCGTGATTCATTCACCGAAGGTGAGTCAGTCCGACGAGAGGGGTTCGTCGCGCAGGGCTCGAACTTCGGCGGCGCGGTATCGGCGGTGACCGCCGAGGGTGCGCAGGGCCGTGAGCTTGCCGCTCGAGGCCCAGCGGGTGACCGTCTTCGGATCGACACCGAACATTCGTGCGACCTCACCCGGCGTGAGCAGCTCGTCGCGCCCGGAGGCCGAGTCGTCTGACTCGCCGTTGGCTTGGTCCTGCACATCCTGGGGTGTCATGAACATCCTTGCGGTCGTTGGTGACCTGTCGCGGGTCTTCCGGTCAGAGAACCATCAGACGCGGGGCGCAGGTCACGCCCACCACCGTCATTGGTACCACCCGACACATCGGGCATCACGCGCCAAGGGCAACCTCGGCACCCTCGGGCCGTCCGACTGGCCCGACCGGATCAGGTCGGGCAGCGCACGCGTTCGAATGACGTCGAATACCCACCTGAGGGGGTCGGTAGGCTCGAAGGCATGGACATCTTCGCACAACTGCGCGGTCACGAACAGGTCGTCATCGGCAACGACGACGAAACCGGCCTCCGCAGCATCATCGCCATCCACTCGACCGCGCTGGGTCCGGGGCTGGGCGGAACGCGCTTCTACCCCTACGAATCGACCGAGGACGCCCTCGCGGACGTACTGCGACTGTCGCGCGCCATGTCGTACAAGGCGGCCTGTGCCGGACTCGACCTCGGTGGCGGCAAGGCGGTCATCATCGGCGACCCGGCGACCGACCGGTCCGAGGCGCTGCTGCGGGCCTACGGCCGTCAGATCGAGTCGCTCAACGGCCGCTACATCACCGCATGCGACGTCGGCACCTATCCCCGCGACATGGAGCTCATCTCGCGCGAGACGCGGTGGGCGACCGGGCTGCCGGCGGAGCACGGGGGCGCGGGCGACTCCGGCATCCTCACCGCCTACGGCGTCTACGTGTCGATGAAGGCCTGCGCCCAGCGACGGTGGGGCACCCCGTCCCTGGCCGGGCACCACGTCGCCGTCCAGGGGCTGGGCAAGGTGGGTCGCCGCCTGGTCGACCACCTCCTCGACGACGGGGCCAAGGTCACCGCGACCGACGTGAACCCCGACGCGGTTGCGGCTGCGGCCGAGCACGGTGTCGACACGGTCGCGCCGGACGAGATCTTCGCGGTCGACGCCGACATCCTGTCGCCCAACGCGCTCGGCGGCATCCTCGACGAGACGGTGATCGCCAACCTCGAGGTCGAGGTCGTCTGCGGCGGCGCGAACAACCAGCTCGCGACCGACGAGGACGACAACCGCCTCAACGACCGCGGGATCCTCTACGCCCCGGACTACGTGGTCAACGCCGGGGGGCTGATCACCGTGTCCGACGAGTTGCACCCCGGCGGCCACGACGAGGCACGCGCCCGCGCCAAGACGGCCCACATCGGCGACACGCTGCTCGAGATCTTCCACGAGGCGGACATCTCGAAGGTCACCACCAACGAGGCGGCCGAACGCGTGGCCGAACGCCGGATGGCGGCGGTCGGTGGCCTGCGTCGGACGTGGCTGCCCGGCTGACCCGGCGCACCGTCAGACCAGGTCGACGCCCTCACCGGTCGTGACCTCGCCCATGACCCAGGCGTCGACGCCGCTTGCCGCCAACGAGGCGAGCGCGGCGTCCACGGCGTCCGGGGCGACGACGGCGACCATGCCGACGCCGCAGTTGAAGGTGCGCCACATCTCGGCGCCCTCGACCGGACCGCGCTCGGCGAGCCACGTGAAGATCTCCGGCCACTCCCAGGTGGAGGTGTCGACCCGCGCCCCGAGCCCGTCGGGCAGCACGCGTGGGAGGTTGCCCGGCAGTCCCCCGCCGGTGACGTGGCACAGGGCGTGGACGTCGGCGGCGGCGATCAGGTCGAGGCAGGCCCGCGTGTAGATGGTCGTGGGCTCGAGCAGCACGTCGCCCAGAGGGCGCGTCAGGCCGTGGGACTCGGTCAGCGACAGCGCCCCGACCACGCGACGGACCAGCGAGTAGCCGTTGCTGTGGACGCCGCTGGACGCCATGCCGATGAGGACGTCACCGACGGCCACCCGGTCGGGACCCAGCACCTCGTCCCGCTCGACGACGGCGACACCGAAGCCCGCGAGGTCGAACTCGTCGGGGGCGAGCAGGCCCGGGTGCTCGGCGGTCTCGCCACCCACGAGGGCACACCCCGCCTCGCGGCAGCCCGCGGCGATTCCCGCGACGAGGTCCGCGACGCGCTGTGGGTCCAGCGACCCGACCGAGATGTAGTCGTTGAAGAACAGCGGCTCCGCGCCGGTCACGACGAGGTCGTCGACGACCATCGCGACGAGGTCGATGCCGACCGTGTCGAGGCGCCCCAGGCGCCGCGCGAGGTCCACCTTGGTGCCCACGCCGTCCGTGCCCGACACGAGGACCGGGTTGGTGTAGCGGGCGGCGTCGAAGGCGAACAGGCCGCCGAACCCACCGATGCTGCCCAGCACCTCGGGGCGTCGCGTCGACGCGACGTGGTCGCGGATCAACTCGATCGAGCGGTCTGCCGCGTCGAGGTCCACACCGGCGTCGGCGTAGGAGATCGGGTCGTCGGCCATCACAGCCCCTGGCGTCGTCAGCGGTCGTCCGGCATGGTCGCACGGCGGCCCTCCGCGACCCAACTGCGACCCGCCCCGCGCGCGGCTTGGGTGCAGAAACTGACCGCAACGGTCACTCGATGCACCCAACGGTGGGGTGCGCCGGACCTTGGGTGCAGAAACTGACCGTAGTGGTCACTCGATGCACCCAACGGTGGGGTGCTTGTCAGGCCGACGGGTCGACGAGGGGGATGCCGTAGTCGACCATGAAACCGCCATCGACGAAGAGGGTCTGCCCGGTCACGTACGAGGAGGCTGGCGAGCACAGCCACACGACGGCCTCCGCGATCTCGGCCGGGTCGGCGAGTCGCCGGGCGGGGATCCGATTCATCACCAGGTCGAGGTCGAGCGTCCCGGCCTCGACGCCCTGTCGCAACACGCCGGTGTCCACGTAGCCAGGGGCCACGGCGTTCACCCGAACGCCGCTGGCCGCCCACTCGCCGGCCGCGGTTGCCGTCAGTCCGGTCAACGCCGCCTTGCTGGTGGAGTACGGGGCGCGCCCCGCCGACCCGCGTGACGACACCGACGAGATGTTCACGATCGCTCCACCCCCCGCAGCCAGCATGTGCCGCCCCGCCGCCTGCAGGCAGGCGAAGACCCCATGGAGGTTCACCTCGATCACCTTCCGCCAGTCGTCGAGGGCGAGGTCGACGATCGGGGCGTGGTGCTGGATGCCTGCGTTGTTCACCACCGCGTCGAGGCGTCCGTGCCGTTCGACCACCTCGTCGAGC
>JBFJMP010000237.1:0-4690 GCA_041633895.1 Nitriliruptoraceae bacterium | reverse complement strand
GTGTCCAGCTCGGCTGGTTGACACATCACCCCCGCCCCACGAACTCGACTGACTGAAGGGCACGACCATGTCAGCGGAGGCCATCGACCTCTCGGGTGACGCCCGACGCCGCGCGCGCGAGAGCACCGTTCGGTACGTGCTCGTCGCGGCCGCCGGGATCTCGATCCTGGTGTCCGTCCTCATCGTGGTCAGCCTGTTCGGGCAGGCCATGACCTTCCTCGGCTCCCTCGACAGCGTGAGCCAGCTGTGGGACGGCCGTGGCTGGCGGCCCGCCGACCTCGCCTTCGACGTCCGGACGATCGTGGTCGGTTCGTTGACGATCTCGGCCGTGGCCATGGTCGTCGCCGTCCCGATGGGGCTCGGTGCGGCGATCTACCTGTCCGAGTACGCCAGCCCCCGCATGCGCCGCATCGTGAAGCCGATCATCGAGATCCTCGCCGGGGTCCCGTCCGTGGTGCTCGGGTTCTTCGCCCTGACCTTCATCACGCCCAACGTGGTCCAGAAGCTGTTCGGCGGCGCCAACACGTTCAACATGCTGGCCGCTGGGCTCGCGGTCGGCGTGCTCGTCTCGCCGCTCATGGCCTCGATCACCGAGGACTCGTTGCGCGCCGTGCCCATGGCACTCCGCGAGGCGTCCTACGGGCTCGGCGCCCGCAAGCGCACGACGATCGTCAAGGTCGTCTTGCCCGCCGCCATCTCCGGCATCGTCGCGGCGATCATCATCACCGTCTCGCGGGCGATCGGCGAGACGATGGTCGTCACGATCGCGGCCGGCGGGTCGGGCTCTTCTCCCTTCACGGCCAACCCCCTGGACCCGTCGCTGACGATGACCTCGGCCATCGCCAACCTGGCCACCGGGTCCGACGCCCCGACGGTCGGTGACCCCTTTGCCAGCCTCTACTTCGTCGGGCTGCTCCTGTTCCTGGTCACGCTCGGGCTGAACATCCTGGGTGACCGGGTGGTTCGCAAGCACCGGAGGTCCTACTGATGTCCGCCGCTCCTGCCACGACGCCTGCCGTCTCGCTGTCCTCGGACAGCCTCGCCGGTGAACGCCTGCGCGAACGCATCTTCGAACTGCTGATGCTTCTGGCGCTGTTGATGGCGTTGGGCTTCCTCGTCATCCTGCTCTACGACATCGTCACGTCGGCGCTGCCCGTCCTGCAGGACCGTGGCGGGTCGTTCCTGACCGAGAAGCTGTCGAACCGCATCTCGCGCACCGGCCTCAGCCAGGCCCTCGTCGGGTCGCTCCAGATCGCCATGATGACCGCGGCCGTCGCCTTCCCGCTGGGCGTCGCCACGGCGATCTACCTCGAGGAGTACACGGACGGGACCTGGTTCACGCGGATGGTCGACATCAACGTCCGCAACCTGGCCGGCGTGCCGTCGATCGTCTACGGCCTGTTGGGCTTCGCGATCTTCGTGCGCTTCCTCCAGCCGTTGACCGGTGGTCGCACCGCGCTGTCCGCGGGCCTGACCATGGGACTGCTCGCGCTGCCGATCGTGGTCATCACGGCTGCCGAGTCGATTCGCGCCGTCCCCATCACGCTGCGGGAGGGCGGGTACGGGCTGGGCGCCACGCGCTGGCAGGTGACCCGCCGGCTCGTCCTGCCGTCGGCCGCACCCGGCATGCTGACCGGCATGATCCTCGCGCTCGCCCGCGCAATCGGCGAGACGGCGCCGCTGCTCGTCGTCGGGGCCGCGACCTTCCTGACGACGGAGGCGGCGGTCACCGCGTTCCGTGAGCCGTTCACGGCGTTGCCGGTGGTGGTGTTCCAGTGGGCCAAGGTGCCGCGGCGTGAGTTCGTGGAACAGGCGGCGCCGGCCGCCATCCTCGTGCTGCTCGTCTTCACCCTGTCCATGAACGGCCTCGCGATCTGGCTGCGCAACCGCTACGAGAAGCGCAGCGCATGACGTGCTGCCGTAGGGTCCATGTTGCTGCCATGATGGGGTCCTGCACCCTGTCGCGAACCTCGTGGAGCCATCGTCGTGTTGACGCCTGAACGTCCGAACCCCGACACCTCCGAGCCTCGGGACACGCGCGTGGAGTTCCACAACCAACTGGATGGCCTCAATGCCACCTTCGTCACGGGGGCGGTCGAGGTGGCCGACGCCATGCCCGAACTCGTCGCGGGCTACATCGAGGGTGACACCGCGGTCATCGAGCGTTCGCGCGACCTCAGCATCCGGACCGGCCGTGCCTGCGAGGACATCGAGGACCACGGGTTCATCCTCCTGGCCCGCGAAGCCCCCGTGGCCGGTGACCTCCGGCGCCTGGTCGCGATCCTGCGCATGACCACGAACATCGACCGCGCGGCGAGCCTGCTCGCCCATGTCTGTGCCACGGTCGACCGTTACGACCCCCGGCAGCTGCGCGACGACGCGCGCCAGCAACTCGTGGAACTCGCCGAGCGCTCGGCTGGCGTGTTCCGCAGCGGTGTGGACGCGTGGCGCCAGGGTGACGCCCTCGCGGTCACCGAGATCGATGACGCCGACGAAGCGGTCGACCAGCTGCGCGACCGGCTGATCGAGACCGCCTCGACGGCGGACATGGCGTCGGACGCCGTGCTCGTGCTCGGCCAGATGGGGCGCTACTTCGAGCGCATCGCCGACCACGGCGTGTCGATCGCCCGCGATGCCGCGTTCGTCGCGACGGGCCAACGCGTCCGGACCGGCAAGCGGCGCGCCAACTACGGGAGATCGATCGACTGATGCCCAAACTTCTCCTGGTCGAGGACGAACCCAGCATCGCGGAGGGACTGACCATCACCCTGGAGGCCGAGGGCTTCCAGGTCGCGTGGGTCAAGGACGGGCACGAGGCCATCCCCGCGTGGGAACGCCTGCGTCCCGACCTCATCCTGCTCGACCTCATGCTGCCGGGGATGTCCGGCACCGACATCTGCCGGAGCATCCGATCGCGCTCCGACGTCCCCATCATCATGGTGACGGCCCGCGACCAGGAGGTGGACCGCGTCGTCGGCCTCGAACTGGGCGCGGACGACTACCTCACCAAGCCCTTCTCCACACGTGAACTGGTCGCTCGCATCCGCGCCGTCCTGCGACGGGCGCCGATCCTCGACGTGATGGACGTCGACGCCCCGGTCGAGGCGTGCGGGGTGCGCGTGGACCGGGTGCGCCACGAGGTCCAGGTCGACGGTGACCTGGTCGACCTGCCGCCCAAGGAGTTCGAGCTGCTCGGCTACCTCGTCGAGAACGCGGGACGCGTCCTGACGCGGGACCAGCTGATCGACGAGATCTGGGGATCCGACTACGTCGGTGACACCAAGACCCTCGACGTGCACATCCGCCGGCTCCGCACCCGCGTCGAGGCCGACCCGCACGATCCCCACCGGATCCAGACGGTGCGCGGCGTCGGCTACCGGTTCGCCGACCGGTGAGTCGCCTGCTGCCCGCCGCGACCGTCACCAGTGCGGTCGTGGCGGCGATCGTCGGGGCCTCGTCCGGCGCGACGGTCGGGATCCTGACGGCGATCGTCGTGGGTGCCGCAGCGGCGGCCCTGCTGCGCTGGTTCGAGGGACGTCGGGTGGCGCGCCTGACCGCGCAGGTCGACGCGTGGGGCCGGGGCGACAGCGGCGTCGTCATGACCGGAGGTGCGCGCTGGCGTGAACTGGGCGCGGCCCTCAACCGCGTGGCTGCCGTCTACGACGAGCAACGACGCCAGCTCGCCGAGGAGCGCCCTTGGCGCCACGACCTCGTCGACGCCCTGGCCAGCCCGGCGGTGCTGTTCGACGCGGATGGCCAGGCCGCGGCGGCGAACGCCCACGCGCGCGACCTCCTCGGGGTCACCTCGATCGGCACCGGGATCATCGAGACCCTGGGGAGCGCCCGCCTTGCCGATGCAGTCGAGCGCGCGCGCCGGGAGGGCGCACACGTGGCCGTGGATGCCGAGCTCGGCGATCGGCAGGTGACGGCCTCGATCGCCGTGGTGGGGCGGGAGACGCTGGTGATCCTCACCGACCGCACCCGCGAGCGCCGGATCGAGGAGGTGCGGCGGAACTTCGTGGTGAACGCGTCGCACGAGCTCAAGACGCCGGCGATGGCCATCCAGACCCTGTCGGAGGCGCTGGAGATCCTCGCGGCCCGGGAGCCGGCCCGGATCCCGGAACTGGTGGCGCGACTCAACGAGGAGGCGGATCGGCTCGTCCACCTCGTGCACGACCTGCTGGACCTCCGTCGACTCGAGGAGGCCACGTTGGTCTCGGCCACGACCGTCGACCTCGTGCCACTGATCGGCCGGGTCGTCGCGGACCTCGACCAGACCGCTCGCGACCGCCAGATCCGCATCGACGTCGACGCGGTCGAGACCGCCTTCGTCCGGGGCGACCACGACGACCTCGTGCTCGTCCTTCGCAACCTCGTCGCCAACGCGGTCCAGTACAACCGTGACGGCGGCATCGTCACGATCGAGCTGTCCCGCGAGGCGGGTGACTGGCGTGTCGACGTCGCCGACACGGGCATCGGCATCCCGCAGCACGACCTGCCACGGATCTTCGAGCGCTTCTACCGGGTCGACGTCGCGCGGTCCCGCAAGACCGGGGGCACCGGGCTGGGCCTGTCGATCGTGCGCCACGCCGTCGAACGTCACGGTGGCCGGATCCACGTCGAGTCGCTGCGGGGGGAGGGGTCGCGCTTCACTGTGCGCCTGCCCGCAGCCGCCGACCAGGCCCCGTCC
>JBFJMP010000236.1:0-4704 GCA_041633895.1 Nitriliruptoraceae bacterium | reverse complement strand
ATCAGCCCGTACAGCCCGATCGACTCGTCCACGACCGCCAACTGGAAGCGCTCGACGAACGTCGCCATGTCCGTGATGAGCTGGAGCAGCGCCTCGTCGTCGGCGGCGACCTGCGCCACGACCGGGCCGAGTTCGTCGAGGGTCGCACGGAAGGCGGCCGCCCCGTCGCCCAGCAGGCTGCCGTCGAGCGCGGCGACCAGTCGGGACACCTCGACGAGCGTGGTCACGATGCGGTCGCGCTGGTCGGCCACCGTGGCCGTCGCGGCACCGAGGTCGTCGACGAGGGTGCCGATGTCGTCCGCACCGGCCGCGAGGTCCGCACCGAGGGCCCCGAGGCCGTCCAGGACCGTGGCGATGTCGTCGCGCTGGTCGGCGTAGACCCCGGTCACGCCGGCGAGTTCGTCGATGAGGTCGTTCAGGTCCTGCTCGCGCCCCGTCAGGATCTCCAGCGATGCGTCGACCAACGTCGCGACATCATCGACAGCCACCGCCCCGATCACCTCGATGGCACGCTGGGCGACCTGCTCGACGTCCGGCACGACGGCGCCGGTCGGGAGTTCGGCGCCGTCCCGGACCGTGGCGACCCCATCGACGTCCGCGCCCGTCGGGTACTCCAACGCCACGAAGTTCTCGCCGAGCAACGACGTCTTGCGGATTGCGGCCACGGTGCCCTCGGGCACCTCCAGACCCGGTTCGAGGGCCATCGTGACCCGGGCGCGGTGGCCGTCGAGTTCGATGCCGACCACCGTGCCCACCTCCACGTCGGCCACGCGCACGGCGTGTCCCCGCACCAGGTTGCGGACGTGGTCGAAGGTGGCCGTCAGGGTCAGCCCCCCACGGGGCGCGCCGGCGACCTGGGGGTCGCAGGCCACCAGCGCCACCCCCAGCATCAGCGCGACCACGACGTGCCGGAACCGGCTCATGCGCCACCTCCGCAGTCGACGTTGGGCGTGGGCACGCACTGCTCGATGAGCGGCAGGCCGAGCGCCCCGAGGACCTGGTTCACGGCCACGAAGAAGGTCTCGTTGCCCGTGAACCGCAGGCGCAGTCCCCCGATGTCGTCGAGGTAGGCACGAATGAGCATCCGCGACACCCGAGGCAGCACCGCCACGGCCTGGACGACGGACGCCGAGTTCGCCTCCAACGTCAGGGCCAGCGCCGCCAACGACGCGATGTCCTCGACCAGGGTCTCCTCCACCGCAACGACGACGGCACGCGCCTCGTCGTTCAGGTCGGCCAGCGCCCCGAGCATGGCGCGGATGCGGTCCCGCTCGTCGGCCAGCATCGAACTGGCCTCGGCGAACACGTCGAGCAGGTCCGCCAACTGCTCCTCACGCACGTTGAGGGAGGTGGCCAGGCCGTCGAGGCCCTCGGCTGCGGCCACGAGTCGGTCGTCCTGGGCCCGCAGCACCTCGGTGAGGCGGGCGCCCTGGGCGACGGCGCCGTTGAACACCTCGCCCTGCCCGTCGAGGGCGTCCGCGGCATCGGACAGCACCGACGACAGCCGGTCCGGGTCGATGGCCTGCACGAGGTCGGTGACCGTCTGCAGGACGTCGTCGGGCTCGACCGCGACCTGAGTCCGATCGGCCGGGATCTCGTACCCGTCGTCGACGCGCTCGTCCCCGGGCCGGAAGGGCGGGTGCAACACGACGTTGCGTTCGCCGATCAGCGTCAGGGGCACGATCGCCGCGTTGACGTCGACCGGCAACGGGACGTCGGCATCGATGAGCATCGTGACGACGATGCGGTCACCGTCGATCCGGATCGTGTCGACGCGCCCGACGTCGATGCCCATGACCTGCACCCGGGACTGCTCGAACAGCGCCGTGGCACGCGGGAACGACGCAGTGACCTCGTAGCCGCCGTCGCCGGGCGCCCGGCACGCGCCCGCGAGCAGGGCGAGCACGAGGGTCAGCACCGCCAGCCGCCGGGTCATGGCTGGTCCCCCGTGCGCGCCGTGGACGACGAGGCGTCCGACGAGGTGTCCTGGAACGGGCCGAACTCGGTGGCCACGAAGTCCACCCACGGGCCCAGCCCTTCCGCCGCAGCCAGGTTCGCCAGCGTCGGACCGAGGTTGGCGAGGATGGCCGCCACCTCCGCCTGGCGTCCGGCCACGGTGGACACGGCCAGGTGCAGGCCGTCGCTGAGCTCGGCCAGCTCGCCACGTTGGTCGGCGAGGAAGTCGGTCAGCGTCACGACGGCGTCGTGGCCCTCACCGAGGATCGTGGCCAGGGCGTCGCGTCGTGACGTGAGCTCGTCCAGCAGCACCGCGGCCCGGTCGACGAGCAGGAACAGCTGCTCGTCGCGGTCGGCCACGGCCTCGACGAGCACGAGCCCGTCCTCCACGAGGCGTTCGATGTCGGCCTCTCGCGCCTCGAGGACGTTGGCCACCGCCCCGAGGTGCTCGAGCACCTCGGGCAGGTCGCCGCGGGTGCCTGCGAGGACCTCGGCGACCTGTTCGGACACGTCGTTGACGAGGTCGGCGTCGAGCCCCTGCAGGCTCTGGGTGGCGGCGTCGATCGAGCCGATGATCCCGTCGGGCACCTGGGTGCGCGACAGCGGGATGCGCCGTTCTGCAACCGGGAGCGACGCCATGGTCGGCGCGCCACCCGGGTCCGTCAGGCGGATCCCGTACCCACCGAACAGCGTCCCCAGGGACAGGGAGGCACGCGTCGCCGGCCCGAGGTCGACGTCGCGGTCCACCTCCCACGACACGACGACCTGCCCCTGTTCGAAGTCCGGGTGGATGCCCGTGACCGTGCCCACCTCGACCCCGGCGACCTCGACCGCCGCCCCGACGGACAGGCCAGAGGCCTCGGTGAACACCCCACTCATCTCGTAGCGGTCCCGGAACAGGCCGAGGGTGCCGGCGACGAACGCCCCGGCCACCAGGCTGCCGAGCACGATCACCGCGACGGCACCGAGCAACGCCGGTGGCAGGTCCTCGAAGGAACGGTCCCGCAGGCGCGTGCGCGTCATCCGGCACCCCCCAGCAGGAGGTCCCGCAGGACGTCGGTGGCCGCGGGTCCACGCGTGGAGCCCTGGTAGTCGAACTCGCAGGGCGGCTCGGCGAAGGAGGCACACACGGCGTTGACCCGCAGGTACTCGCCGTGCCGGGTGATCTCGAACAGCTGCTGCAGTGCGCCCGGGAGGTCACCGAAGATCGCGTCGATGTCTTCGGTGCGCGTGCTGACGACGGCGACGATGTCGTTGATGTCGGCGATCAGGGCAGCCAGGTCCTCGGCGTTGGTGTCGAGGAACGCGGCGAGCTGCTGGCTGACCTGCGCCCCGTCGTCCAGCGCGGTGGCCAGCACCGCGTCCGCTTCGACGAAGGCGCCACTGACGAGGACGAGGTTGTCCACCATCGTGCGGATCTGCTGCTCGCGCGCTGCCAGGGTCGAGGTGACCTCGGCGTAGTCCGCGACCATCGCATCGATGGTGGTGTCGCGCGAGGCGATGGTGTCCAGCAGCGCACGGATGTCCCCGCTGAGGCCGACGAGGTCCGACTCGTTGTCCTGCAGCACGAGGAAGACCGACTCGAGCAGGGCGTTGACGTCCTCGGGGCTCACCACGCGGGCGAACGGGCCCAGCTGGGCGGTGAGCGCCCCGATGTCGACGGTCGACCGGGTGCGCTCGACCTCGTCGCCGGGCGCAAGGAACGTCGTGGCCTCGCCCGGGTACAGGTCCAGTTGCTTCTGGCCGATCAGGTCGAGCCAGGCGATCGCGACCTCGGTGTCGTCGGGCAGGGCCACCGCGGCGTCCACGTCGAACGTGAGCACGGCCATGCCGTCGTCGACGGCGATCCCGCGGACGTTGCCGACCGGGACCCCGGCGACCCGGACGGCGTCGCCGACCCGGACCCCGGTGACGTCGGCGAAGCGGGCCGTCAGCGTGTAGCGCTCCCCCAGCGACACGTCCGCGATCTGTGCCGCGATGAACCCCGTGAGGGCCACGGTCGCCACGGCGAAGAGGACGAACTTGACGGTCGCGGCGCGGATCATCGGTTCGCGTCCGCGCAGTTGGCCCGGGACGACAGGGCGCACGGATTCATGACGGGGATGACCATCTCGATCGCCCCGAGCAGCTGCGCGGCCGGACCGTCGATGAAGATGACCTCGCCGAGGGTGCCGAAGAACGCGCCGAGCACGTCGACCAGCATCGGCACCGTGTCGAGGTTGCCGGAGGTGATCGCGAGTGGTGGCAGGAGTGTCCCGAGCAGGCCGTCCGCCATGTCCGACACGGCGTCGGGGTGGGCTTCGAGCAGCGCGGCGACGTCCCCGCTCGCCCGCGTCAGCGAGTCGAGCGAGTCGGCGAGGTCGTCGGACCGTGCGGTGACGTCCGGCAGCACCTCGTGCAGGTCGCGACCAATCGCGGCCAGCTGCGACCCGGCCCCGTCGAGTTCCGCCGTGATCCGGGCGAGGTCACGCAGGAGCGCCGTGCCCTCGTCCGTGCGTGCGGCGGCGACGCCGACGAGCGTGGTCGAGGCCTCGATGATCGGACCCGCCGCGGGCGCCAGGTGGTCGGCGACCTGCGCGGACACCGCGAGCACCGTGGTGAGGTCCGCGGTGTCGAACGACGTCAGCACCTCGTGGACGCGGGTCAGCATGTCCTGCAGTTCGGTGGGCCCGGTCGTCTGCTCGATCACCGCCCCGGCGCCCAGCCACGGCCCGACGCCCTCACCCGCCCCGAGGTCGAGGTCGACGT
>JBFJMP010000235.1:0-4721 GCA_041633895.1 Nitriliruptoraceae bacterium | reverse complement strand
CGTGGGTTCCGAGGTAGAGATTGGCGCAGGCGGCGAAGGCGAGGTCGAAGGTGTCCTCGACGATCGCGTCGGTGTGGAAGGTCAGCGTCCGGCGTCCGGTGTCGTCGCGAGTCACCGTGGGCTCGGCCTGCGGTGCGGCGGCGCCAGCGTCGTGGCCGAACGTCGCGCTGCCCGGCACGTAGCCGAAGCCGGGCGCGAGGGTGACGCTGATGGCCGGGTCGACGGCGGCGGCGTCGCCGCTGTTGGCGCCGGCGACGTGGTAGGTCATCTGCGGACAGGCGGGGTCGACCTCGTACGGGTCGACGAGGGTCCACAGCATGTCGCCGAGGTCGAGGGAGGCGAGGTCGGCGACCAGCAGGGCGAGGTCGGTGACGGTCGTGGCGGCCAGGCCGGCCGGCGACAGGCCGTCGAGCAGTGCGCCGACCGTGACGTCGCGGACGGCGTCGGCGGCGACGGCCTCGGCGAGCGGCCGACCGCAGTCGAAGGCGGCACAGTCGACGATCGCGTCCGCCTCGACCAGCGCGACGTCCGCCGGGACGTTGCCCAGTCGGGTCAGTTCGAGGTGTGCGCGCGGGGAGCCCGCCAGCGGCAGGGAGGAGACGAGCCAGTCCGGGTTGACGGTCACGTCGGCCAGCGACGCGTCCGCCACGGGCAGGGCGCGCACGGGCACACCCGCGGCCTCGGCCGCGAGCAACGAGTCCGTCGCGGGGTCGATGCCGACCGCCGTGCAGTCGATGCCGGCCTCGGCCATCCACGCGCACCACGACGTCCCGTCCGGCAGCGGCAGGTCGTCGAGCGTGCCGTTCGCCAGCGCGAGCGACAGCCAACTGGCCCGGAGGACCGCGCGGGTGTCGACGTCCTGCAGCGTCAGGTCGGGCAGCAGGGCGGAGGCCTCGGCGAGGGTCACGTCCTGGATCGGGCGGTCACCGATCCGTCCCGCGAGGCGCGCCTCCCAGCCCGCCCCCACGATCGGGATGTCGACGACGAGCATGCGCTCGAGGAGGGCGGCCGGCAGGTCGTCGAGCACCTCGGACAGCGACGAGAACCCGACGGGGCTGAACCCCACGGGGCTGAACCCGACGGGGCTGAACCCATAGGGCGAGAACCCGTAGGGCGAGAAGCCGACGGGGCTGAACCCGACGGGGCTGAACCCGTAGGGCGAGAACCCGACGGGGGAGAACCCGACCGGGCTGAACCCGTAGGGCGCGGCGTCGAGGTTTGCCTCGGCCTCCGCGAAGGTCTGCGGGAGCCCGAGCGCGAGGTCACGCAAGGGCAGGTCGGCCGCCTGCACCGACCGGAAGCCGGTGGGGACGACGTCCTCGGCGACGGCGACGGCGAGGTCGGTGATCTCGGGCTGGCCGCACGCGGTCACGACCGTTGGGGCGGCAGCGACCACGTCAGGCCCGACGGGCAGGATCGCCCGGTCGGGGTCGACGTGCAGCAGCAGGTGCCAGTCGCCCTCGGTGAGGTCGGCCGCGTCGGGCATCCGCGTCGGCGGCGGCACCATGTGGGTGGCACCGGCGGCGAGGCCGGAAACCTCGTGGCGGGATCCCGGCATCACGAGGTCGGAGGCGTCGAGTGTCGCGTCCTGCGACAGGCGCCATTCCGTGGCGAAGGCGCCGACCGAGGTCGCGCTGTCGTTGGTCACCGTCCCGGAGGCGCGACCGACGAGGTCGAGTCCGGGACAGACGACGCGGTCGATGTCGACCGCAGCCGACAACGCGGCGGCGTGCAGCGGGAAGGTACGGAACGCGTAGTCGGCGTTGGCGGGCAGGTCGTTGGTGTTGCCGGACGGGTAGGCGTCGGGCGTGCCGCTGCAACTGGTCAGGGGACCGTCGGCGCAGGTCGCACGCCAGCGGAAGGACACCGTGCCCGTCAGGGTCGACGTCGGCATGAGGCCGATGACGTAGGTCGCGCCGGGGGTCGTGGCAACCTCCACCGGGAAGTCCACGTGCAGCCACTGGGCGGTGAGCAGGCGCGAGCCGACGTCGACGGGCACCGCGCCGATCTGCGGACCCGGAGCCGTCGCGGTGCCGCCCTCGTACAGGCGCACGGTGAGGTCGGTGCCCGCCACGCCGACGAGGTCCTGGATGCAGACCTCGATCGAGGCGATGCCACCGCGGGTCGGGACGAAGGACTGCCGCGACTCGTCGACCGCGACCAGTTCGGAACCGGGGTACGCGGCGGCAGAGCAGGGGGCGGTGCCGTCGTCGCCGTCGTGGGTCTGGTCGATGACACCGTGGCCGAGGGCCGGGGCGAGTGGTACGAGCATGGCGAGCGCGGTCGCGACAGCGACCGTGCGGGCACGGCGATGCCCCGCACGTTGGATGGCTGGCACAGCAGTCCCCTTCGAATGGCACGGCCGAGCCGTGTCGTTGTCGGGTGCTGTGCGGCACCGACTCCCCGTCGGCCCGTTCAGCCACCCCCCTCGGGACGAATGTCCCGGTTCGGGGCCCGTCCCGCAAGGAACGTGTTGCAGTCGGCGCACGGCGTGCGGTGCCCGCATTGTCCATACGGTCCACGCGGGCGGCGCACGATTCGTGGCCACGTTGGCCCTGCGGCCGGCAGACGCGTACCCTCCGCCCGTCCGGCCTTGCCGGATGCCAGGAGGGTTCGCCTAGTCCGGCCTATGGCGCACGGCTGGAATCCGTGTTGACCCGCAAGGGTCTCGGGGGTTCAAATCCCCCACCCTCCGCCAGCAGATCCGGTCCCTCGGGGCCGGATTTCGCTGTTTGTGGTGGCGCTCCGGGCTCTGAGTGCACGGTCAGCCGACCTCGTGCAGGGCGCGTACGTCGAGGTCCGGGGCGTCCTGGACCTTGTGCGCGAGCTGGACCGCCGCGCGGTGCATCGCGTCGCGGATCGCGGGGTGCTGCTGCGCGTCGATGTCGTCGTGTTCGAGCAGGGACGACGCCATCAGGATCGTCGAGGCGAGGCTGCGACACGAGGCCTCGATCACCACGGCGGGCGGCTCGGCGGGTGTCGTCACGCGATGCGCTCCCGGGGCGGGGTCAAGGGGGTGGTGGCTCGTCCTGTGGACAGTGTCGACAGCCCGCTGGGGCGGCCGCATGGGCCCGCTGTCCCAACGGGTCCGGGCGGCGTCCCGGACCGTGCTCCGCGAGGTCGTCCCCACGCCGCTACCCTGCGCGTTCCGCGCGGACGCTCTGCGTCGTGCGGGGTGTGGCCGCCCCCGGTGACGTTCTCCGGTGAACTGGGTCAGGGCCGGAAGGCAGCAGCCCTAAGCCGTTCTCGAGCGGGTGTCGGATCGGCGGTCACACCCCGGACGGCGTCGAACGTCCGCGCGTTGCACGTTCCGGCACCCCCGGCCTTCAGGCCGTTGCGGCCTCGCCGTTGGCCTCGCGGACGCGCGGCAGCACCTCGTCGACGAGCAGGTGCAGGCACTCCCACGACACGTCGGGGTCCAGGCCCCCGATGAGTGGGTGGAACGTCAGCGGTTCCTCGGGACCGCCGAGGATGTCCTCGACGAGTTCGTCCGGGCTCACGACGCGGTAGATCCCGGCGGCCCGCATCTCGTCGATCGAGGTGGAGTCGTCGAAGACCGCCGACGCCATCCCGACCTGCCAGCGGGCGTACTCGGTCGCCTCGTAGAGCAGGTGCCTGCCGTGCTCGGCCCAGAAGCGGTCCGGGTCCTCGGCGACGACGTAGGTCCCGGTGCGCGTCGGTGGGCGGATGACGTGGCCGCGTCCGTTGCCCAGGCGTTCGCGCTCCTCGTGGTAGATCCGCTCGAGTTCCTCGTTGGCGTTCTGCGGGTACAGCAGCATCCCGAGGCGCGCAGCGCGCCTGGCCGCGGCCGGCGACCCCCCGCCGTAGAGCAGGGGCACGCCGCCGTGGCTGTGGGGGCGGGGCGTGACGCGCACGGTCCGGCCCTCGTACGTGAACGGTTCGCCCGTCCATGCGGCGCGGAGGGCTTCGAGGTTGGCCTCCATGCGGGCGCCCCGGCTCGCCCAGTCCACGCCGGCGTGGTCGTACTCCTCGCGCCGGTAGCCCAGGCCGCACACGTACGACACCCGCCCCTTTGACACGAGGTCGACGACGGCCATGTCCTCGGCCAGCCGGATCGGGTCGTAGAGCGGCAGCAGGAGCGCGGCGACGATGATCGGGATCCGCTGGGTGCGGGCCGCGGCGGCCGCCGCCACCGGCACGGGCGACGGGAGGTAGCCGTCGTCGACGCAGTGGTGCTCGGACAGCACCAGCGAGTCCAGGCCGTTGCGGTCGGCCCACGCCGCCTGCTCGAGGAAGGTGGCGTACAGGTCCGCCCGGCTGATCCCGGCGAAGTCCGGGCAGCGCAGGTCGTACCGCAGGGCAACGAACGCTCGGGGCACGGGTGCTCCTTGTGACGAGCGCACGCTACCTCAGACCTGACACACCGTCAGATTCGGCGTGGCGTGGTCGTCCGTCAGCCGGGGGTGAGTGCCTGCTCGATCGTGGTGACGACCTCGGCCGCCACCGCGCCGACGCCTCCGAGGACCGTCAGACGTTGCGTGGTCCCGGCCCGAGGCGTCAGCCACTCGAGCGTCGCCGGGGACCCCGATGGGTTCCTGCCGTGGGCCAGCAGCATCACGCCCCCGTCACGTGCGACCGCGGACCCGGCGACCAACGCGTCGGGCCAGTTCAGGCCGGTTGCGATCCAGAGGCGGGTTGGGTCCATTCCGGCGGTGACGCCGACGTCGGTGACGGCCACCGACGTCGCGTAGCGGTCCGGG
>JBFJMP010000234.1:0-4736 GCA_041633895.1 Nitriliruptoraceae bacterium | reverse complement strand
TGGATGCAGGGACTCGCCGGCCCGGAGGCGTCGTGGCCACCGGCCGGCGACCAGCTCTACCTCGACCTCGACCTCTCACGGCAGAACCTGCAGGCAGGCGATGCCGTCCACATCGGTGCGGCCACCTTCGTCGTGACCGACGTACCCCACAACGGCTGCAAGCGGTTCGCCGAACGCTACGGCGCCGACGCGGTGGAGCGGATGTCCACGCCAGACGGCAAGGACCTGCGGCTCCGGGGCGTCTACTTCCGCACCGTGTCGTCAGGCGAGGTTCGCGTGGGCGACCGGGTGGTCGTGGAGCGCCACGCCCCGGTCACGGCTCCGGCCGGTTGAGCGGCGACAGGGCCGGGCTCCCGGCCACGACTCGTCTGGAGAGGTCCTAGGCTTCGGCCACGCCCGTACACGCGGTCACGTCGTGAAAGGTCCTGCGTGTCGACCCGCCACCTCCGCAGCGTTGCCCCGTTCCCGAGCGGCCTGACGGACTACGAGGCGCACGCCCTCGTCGAGATCCGGGCGTGGATCGATGCTGGTCCGACTCGCCTCGACCGCGCCGTCGCCCAGTTGTCCCGGCCCGGCGAGAAGCTCCTCAAGGTCGCGCTCCGCAACGACCGGGCCAGGGCCGGCTTCGAGCGGGCCATGGAGGAGGTCATGACGTTCGCCAGCGACGTGGTGGCGAAGCGGATGACCCACGACAGGGCGCTGCAGGCACACGGCGTGGCGTCGTTGGAGGACATCGCCGGGCTGCCGCTGGTCCGCCTGGACGTCGCCGGCCAGCGCCTGCGTCGTTCCTACCTCGCGCAGTTCACCGCCCAGGGCATGGGGGAGGGGGCCACCGGGTTCCTCGGCCCCGGGGCCGCGCTCGCCGGCATCGTGGCGGGGGTCCCGGCCGTGGTCGCGCTGTCGCTGCGAACCTCACTCGACTTCGCCCGCCACTACGGCTTCGACCCGAACTCCGACGACGAACGCCTCTTCACCGGGGCGGTGCTCGCGTACGCCGCCGACCCGACGGACCTCGGCCGCGAAGCGGCGCTGTTCGAGCTGTACCGGGTCCTCAACGCGGTCGCCCACCGCGCCCCGTGGCAGCAACTCGAGCAACACGGTGTCGTGCGGACGCTGCGCCAGGTGGCGGAGCGCACCGGCGTGCGCCTGACCCAGCGGCGCCTTGCCTACGTCGTCCCCGCTCTGGGCATGGCCGTCGGTGGCGGGCTCAACGCCCACCACGCCGGTCAGCTCACGACCGCCGCGTACCAACTGAACCGGGCGCGACACATCGGGCGCCGGCTCGGCGTCCCCATCGAGGACGTCCTGGGCCGGATCCCCGGACGTTGACCGTCCGGGGACGACCGCAGAGCTCGCTCAGCGGCGCGGCGGGATGGTGCCGTAGACGTGGACCGTCGCCCCGATGGGCATGTAGTCGTTGGCCCAGATGAAGTCCATGGCCGCGTAGGTGACGCGTACGCACCCGTGGGACGCCGGGTAGTTGGGCACGCTCGTGGCGCCGTGGACGGCGATGCCTCGGCCACAGTGGAAGTACTTGGGACGCCACAGCGTGCCGAGGTCGGCCTCGCGCTTCCCGTTGACCTCACGGCACACGGTGAAGTTGCCGACCGGGGTGATGGCCGTACCGGAGCCGCCCTCCTCGTTGTAGGGCACCTCGCTGCCGGTCGACGCGTTGAACGTCCAGAGCGTCGTCCCGTTCTGGGCCAGCATCAGGATCTGGCGCGACTTGTCGATCTCGATGTGGTAGCCGCCGCCGTTGGCCGGGACCGGGCGCTGGGCGTGCGCGAGTCGCTCCTGGGTGACCGCGTCAGCGGTGCCCGAGGGGTTCAGTCCCTCGTACTTCTGGAAGGCCATGATGGCCTGGACGGTGAGTGACCCGAAGTTGCCGTCAGGCGTGCCGAGCCAGTACCCGAGGTCGATGAGTCGCTGCTGGACCTGGCGGACCTCGGTCCCCGAGTCGCCGTTGGACATCGCGATCTTGCGGTACGTGAAGACGCGGTCGACGTGGGTCCAACCAGCGTCGTCGCGGACGATGCCGGTGACGCGGATCGGGATCGCCTCGAACAGGGGCGGGTCGATGTCGGCCGCCGAGATCGTCAGGACGAGCGTGCTGGGGAAGTCGCCGCTGGCGACGTCCACCGGGATCTCGCGCCCGTCGATCTTCACGGTGATGCTGGTGTGCTGGACCTGCAGGTCGTGCTCGAAGTGGAGCTGGATCTGGTCGAGGCTGTTGATCTCCTCGGACGCGGCCGGGACCTCGTTCACGATCCGCGGGCCGTCGTCCTCGACCGCACCCAGTGCGGTCAGGGCGGTGGCCTGGTCGACGGCGTTGGTACCGCCGTAGATGCGCACGACCTCCGTGTCGGTCGACCGCAGGCTGTCGGCGGACGCGTTGGGGAGACGCGTCGGCTTGGTGAGCACGAGGCCACCGCCATCGCGCGCAACGTCCACGGCACCGGCAAGCGCATCGGCGAAGGACAGTCCGTTCGCGACGCCCACGACCGTCGGATCCACGTCGAACGCCGCGTTGACGGCCGCTGCCGTCTCGTACCGGTCCGCCCCCTGGATGCGGTCAACGTCGCCGACGACGTCGTCGATCTCGTCGGCGACCGCCTGACCGACCGCGGCGGTGCCGCCGATGATCGTCGCGGTGGCCGCACCCTGCAGTGCCTGCCGCGTCGCTGCCGGCAACGATGTCGCCGTCGTCAGGAGGATCGGCATCCCCGCGGCCGCTGCGGGCGCGGCGACGGACAGGGCGTCGGGGAAGGCCTCGCCCGAGGCGACGACCCGTTCCGTGGAGGCCGGGATCACCCCGGCGATCTCCGCGGCGGTTTCGTACCGGTTGGCACCCTGGTGGCGAGCAACCTGGAACCCGAGCTCACGCACGCCGTCGGCCACGGCCGTGGACAGCGCCGCCGTCCCGCCCAGGAGGTGCACCCTGCCGCCCCCTGCCACGAGGTTGGTCAGTGCGGCACCGGTGGCCGGCGACAGTGCATCGCCGTCCGTCAGCAGGAGGGGGCCGTCGAGGTGATGGGCGAGCGGCGCGCCCGCGAGCGCGTCCGCGAAGTCGTCGGCGCGGGCCAGCACGGCTGCCGGGGCCTCCTGGGACTGCCGTCCGCGAGAGGCGATGGTCACGGCCGTTGCGATCCGGTCGGCGCCGGCATGCCGAGTCAGGTCCACGTCCGTCGCCGTGAAACGCCAGTCACGACGAATCGTCGCTCCCGAGCCGTCGACGAACTCGAAGCTCGCGATGTGGTGCCCGACCGCGATGCTGTCCACGGTGGCATGGGCCCGGGCCGCGCTGGAGTTCTGGTCCACGATCACGGTCGGAACCGCGGCGCCGTCGAGGCTGATCTGGACGCTGCTGATGCCGTGCGGCGACAGTGCCGTCCCCGCGAGCGTGTACGACCCGAGCGACACGATCTCACCCGGCACCGGGAGCACGTCCCAGACCGCGGGGGTCGGACGCGTGCGCACCACATCGGCGTCGGCCACCGGCGTGACGGCGACCATGGTCGTCAGGGCGAGCAAGGCCGTCAGGAGCGAGGCACGACGACCCCGGCTCGAGGCGTGCGTGGATGACATCAGGAGATCCCTCAGTGGCGCGCGGACGTGACCGCAGGTCGCGGCATCGTATGTCAGACGCGTGAACCTGCCGAGAGGTTGCAGGTGCGTGCCATCCGCCTGTTCAGCCGGTCTCGGTCACGAAGTCGATGAGCTGCTCGACCGCTCCGACGAAGCGCCGATCGAGGTCGGTGTAGGTGCGCACGCTGCCCAGGATCCGGTTCCAGGCCGGCCGATGTTCGGTCTCACCCAGCGCCTCGCAGATGCCGTCCTTCCACACCCGGTCGCGCGGAACGTCCGGCCAGGCCTCGAGGCCGAGGCGTTCGGGCTTGACCGCGGCCCAGACGTCGACGAAGGGGTGTCCCGTGACCAGGACATGTGGATGATCGACCGTGGCAGCGACTCGGCTCTCCTTCGAACCGGTCACCAGGTGGTCGACGAGGACGCCGAGTCGTCGCTCCTGCGTGGGCACGAAGGCGCGCACCACCCCGGCCAGGTCGTCGACGCCGTGCAGCGGTTCGACGACGACGCCCTCCACCCGGAGGTCGTGCCCCCAGACGTGCTCGACGAGTTCCGCATCGTGGACCCCTTCCACGAGGATCCGGCTCTGGCGGGCGACCCGCGCCGTCCTGCCCTCGACGGCGAGCGAGCCCGATGCCGTGACCCGGGGTTCGACGGTCGCGGATCGCCGCGGAGGCGGTACGAGCCTGACGAGTTGGTCGTCGACCATGAAGCCGCCGTCGAGTCCGAACGTGCGCCTGCGGCCGCGACGGTCCTCCAGCACGACGCCTGCCGACGAGACGCCGACGGCAGCGCCGACGAAACCGTCGCCGAGCACCTCGATCAGCAGGCCCGGGCGCAGGACGACGTCGGGCACCTCCCGGCGGTGTCGGTCGTCGCCGGAAAGCACGTCCTGTCCGTACTCGTCCACAAGGTCTCCGCCGCCGGGGTCAGCGCACGCGAACCTACCCACGCAGCCCTGCCTGCCGGCGCATGGCAGACTCGCGGGGCCACCGATGTGAGGCGCAGGCATGACTGTCACCGTCCGACGCACGTGCCCGCTGTGCGAAGCCACGTGCGGACTGCTGCTGGAACTCGACGGCGACGACATCGTCGGGGTCCGCGGTGACGACGAGCACCCCCTCAGTCGGGGCTTCATCTGCCCGAAGGGC
>JBFJMP010000233.1:0-4755 GCA_041633895.1 Nitriliruptoraceae bacterium | reverse complement strand
GGGGCCGGTGTCGGCCCCGGCGTGCTCAGCGCCCCGCACGGTGAGCCTCCCGATGCGCTCCCGCACCTCGTGATGCCGTGCCGGATGCACGGCGACGAGGGAGCCCCCGTCGAACCAGCGGCTCGCCAGCCGGTCCCACGCGTCCTCGTAGCAGGCCCACGCCGCTTGGCTCCCCAACTCGTCGAGGTCCGCGCCAGTCTCGACGCGAACGGCCTCGAGCACCCGGGCATGGACCTCCTCGATGCAGGCGGCTGCCGAGCCCGTGCGGTCGTGGTCGCGCACACCCCGCACGAGGATGCCACGGCGGCCGATCATCGCCTCCTCGACACGGGCGACGACGGCATCACGTACGAGCGGTCCCCACCCGCTCACGAGCACCTCGGTCCACATGATCTCCGGGTCCCCGTGCATGTCGGCCGCGCCCACCTCAGCCGTCCACCAGTTCGACGCGATCACCGACGTCGGCACCGAGCTCGGCCATCGTCCCCCCGGCGACCTCCAGGACCCCGGCGAACGGGGCAGCCGACGGATAGGTCGGGCAGGCCTCGTCGGGTGGGCACGGGACGGCCTCGGCGATGTCGACGATCAGGCCGGCGCCGTCGACGTAGACGATGTCGAGGTCGACGAGGGTGTTCTTCATCCAGAAGCCGCCGTCGTGTTCGGCGTCGTAGACGAACCACATGCCGACGCCCTCGGGCAGTTCGACGACCTCCATCAGCCCGTGCTGGCGCTCGGCGTCGGTGCGTGCGATGCGAACGTCGAACGACATCGCCGCGTCGGCCGTGGTCACGACGACGCGACCCGCGTCGTAGCCGTCGACTGACGGGTGCAGGGCCGGGCCGGACACGGGACCCGTGACGACGAGCTCAGGGGCCTCCGTGGAGCAGCCCACGAGCACGCTGGCGGTCGCAACCGCGAGGGCCATCGCGCCCAGGCGCGCCGCGGCACGCCGTCCTGGGCGGGGTGGGGGCGGGATGGGCATGACGTGGACGGTAGCCTCCGAACGTCCACCAGCAGGGTGAGGAACCACCATGGCCGAGTTCGCGATCACCGCCCTCGGGGCCGATCGTCCCGGAATCGTCGCCGCGGTCGCCGACGTGCTCCAGACACGCGGCGGCAACGTCGAGGACTCGGCGATGACGATCCTCGGTGGCCACTTCGCCATCGTGCTCATCGTCGAGGCCGGGGACACCGCCTCGGCCATGCAGGACGCCTTGCGCGAGGCCACGGCGCACCTTGGCCTGACCGTCCACGTGACCCAGACGAGCGAGGGCGTGTCCTCGCCCGACCCGACCCACCTCCTGTCGGTCTACGGACCCGACCGTGCCGGGATCCTCGCTGGCGTCTCCCGCACCCTCGCCGACCTCGGCGTCAACGTGACCGACCTCGAGACGCGACTGCTCGACGCCGGCGAGTCGCCGGTCTACGCCATGGTGATCGAACTGCTCTGCCCACCGGGCGCGGCGGACGGCCTCGAGCAGGGGATCGCCGCGGTGTGCGCAGACCTCGGCGTCGACCACACGCTGCGAGCCATCGACGCGGAGACGTACTGAGTGACGGTCCGAACGGTCGTCCAGTACCCGGCGCGGGTGCTCAAGGGGTTGGCTGGCCCCGTGGGCGAGATCGGTGACCGCGAACGCGCCCTGGCCGCCGACCTCGTCGACACGATGTACGACGCCCCCGGCTGCGTGGGCCTGGCCGCACCCCAGATCGGCGTCGCGTCACGCGCGTTCGCCCTGGACGTGTCGGTGATGAAGAAGCCGCCGCCGGGCAACCACGGTCTGGTCGTGCTCCTCGATCCGGAACTCCTCTTCGCCACCGGCTCCGACCTCAAGCGCGAGGGCTGCATGTCCGTGCCCGACTACACGTGCGACGTCCGCCGTGCGACGGAGGTCGTCGTGCGCGGACGCACCCCCGAGGGCACCGTGCGCGTCGTGGAGGCGCACGGCTTCGAGGCACGCGCCTTCCAGCACGAGCTCGACCACCTCGACGGCCTGCTCGTGCTCGACCGCGTCGCGTCGGCCCGCACCGACGTGTTCCGTCGCAAGCGCTACGCGGGCAAGGGCGAGCACCTCAAGTGACGAGGGCTCCCGACGCCGACACCCCGCACTTCGACGACATCGTCGCGCTGGAGTCCGCCGGTAATGGTGTGTTCACCCATGACCTCGACGGGACGCGTACGAACCTGATCGGGACCCTGTACGGCGGCTACACCATGGCCGTGACGTTGCAGGCGCTGGCCGCGGCCACGCCGGACCGCGAGATGGTGTCGGCGACCTGCCAGTTCATCCGGACGCTGCCTGCCGAGCGCGCCACCATCGCGGTGGAGGACATCCGGGTCGGCCGCACCGTGGCGGCCAAGTCCGCCGAGTGCCGAGTCGGTGATCGCCTCGGCGTGCGGGCCACCGCCCTGTTCACCCCGATGCCTGCGGACGGCGGGACGTGGGACGACCCCGTCCCGGCGCTGCCACCCATCGAGGACTGCGTCGACCCGTTCGAGCGTGGCGGCCTCGCGCTGCCGTTCATGTGGCCGGCGACGCTGCGCGTGCCCGCAGAGGTCGAGGCGCAACTGGTCGCCGGCAACGGCGACCGGCCCGAGGCCGTGGCCTGGTCCGGCTACGGGGACGCCGACGGCCTGACCGGACCGCGCCTGGCCGGCCTCGCCGACCGGTTCGTCCCACCGCCGTGGCTGCTCGGCCAACACGTCGGCCTGCTGACGCTGGAACTGTCCTTCCACCTCCTGCGCCCCGGCACCGTCGGCTGGCTCGCGACCCGCTTCACGACGCCGACGATCGGCCAGGACCTGGTGACGTTGGAGTCGACCTACTGGGACGACCGCGGTCGGGTCGTGGCCACCGCCCGCCAGATCGCCCGGCCGATGCCCGTCGACCTGGGCTGAGCGGGGGCAGTCCGCCGGGGCTGTGGACAACCGTGCCGGGGCGCCGAGGCGTGCTCGACACTGGGTGACGACCACACGCCACCCCCACGGAGAGCGCCGCCATGCCCGGCTTCGGTCCCGACACCATCGAGTTCCTGCGCGACCTCAGCGCCAACAACGACCGTGACTGGTTCCGGGCGAACCGCGGTCGCTACGAGCAGCACTGGCTCGCCCCCGCCCTGGCCTTCGTCACCGCGGCCGGACCCGCCGTGCGCGAGTTCGCCCCGGACGTCCATGTCGAACCCCGCATCGACGGTTCGCTGTTCCGCATCCATCGCGACGTCCGGTTCAGCGCGGACACGTCGCCGTACAAGGGCCACCTCCACCTGTGGTTCTGGCACGGGGACCGACCCACGGCCGTCACCGGCTTCCACCTCCGCATCACCCCGACGACCGTCGAGGTCGCCGCGGGGGCGCGCCGCTTCGACAGGGACCACCTCCGTCGGTTCCGCAACGCCGTCGTCGAGCCTGCGGCCGGCGCCGCCCTGTTGCGAGCCCGGACCGCCGTCGCGAAGGCCGGCCACGGCATCGGCGGCGAGGAACTGCGATCCACGCCACGCGGATGGTCCAGCGACGATCCGCGTCGTGTCCAGCTGCTGCGGCACCGCGGCCTGTTCGTGACGTCCCGGTCGGCACATCCAGCCACCATGGGTACGGCCCGCTTCGCCACCTGGTGCACCCGGCGTTGGCGCCAGATGGCCCCGATCCACCGCTGGCTGGTCGACCACGTTGCCTGAGCCCCGGCTCGCCGGACTCGGATCAACGTCGGAAGCGCCGACGCCACCGGTCCACCACGTTCGCCGCACGGTCATGGGCGCGCCACGTTCGTGTGGCCAGGATCGCGTCGAGGTGCGCTCGGGTCGCTGCGAGCTCGCCGCGCAGGTGCTCGACCTCGCTCGGCGACGGCAGCGCGGGAACCTGCCCGTCCGGGGCCTCCGGCGGCCCCGACGGGTAGCCCGCGTCCACCGGATCCAGGATGGGCCCGCTCCGTGTGGCCGCGATCGCGAGCGAGGGCCCGTTCGGATGATCCGCGTGGTCGAGTCCGACCTCGACCGTGCCGAAACCGCACCGGTCCAGCAGCGTCAGCAGCCCGTGGCGCGTCAGCCACCAGGAGTCGGGGCGGTCACCCCCGCAGAAGGCATCGGACTCCGTGGCGTGCTGGTAGAGGTGGCGATGGAGTTCGACCTCGACACCGGCGACGTCGAGGGTGCGGACCTGACCGTCGAACTGCGTGGCCAGGTCGTCGTTGGCCGCGATGACCTCGGCGTCGTGGACGTGGGTCCAGATGAACAGGCGGTCGGTGGCGGCGGCGAGGCGGACCAGCAGTCGAGCCGGATCGTCCAGGTGGTAGAGCACGCCCGAACACCATCCGACGTCGAAGCGACGGTCGGTCGCCGCGAGGTGGGACTCTGCCCCGCCCAGGAGGAACGTCGCGTCGCGCATCCCCAGCAGCTCCTTGGCGACGAGGCACCGCAGCCACGCCCGGGGCGCCGCCTCGACGGCGGTGACGTGCGCCGCGCCCTGCTGGAGCAGGCCGTAGGTGTGGCCCCCCTCCAACGGGCCGCACTCGAAGACCTCGGCGCCCTGGACCGACCCGAACCGGTCGACGGCCCACTGGACGCGGATGTCGTCGAACAGCTCCGCGTCCCCCGTGATCGCGTCCTCCACGGGCAGGTGTGACGCCCACTCGCCGGCGAACAGGTCCGCCGCGTCCTGCGCGCGCGGGGCGCCGAGCACGTACGTCTCCTGGATCCCCACACGGTCCTCCACCTCGACGGGGACCCTACTCCGGCAACGTTGGAGATCCTGGGGCACAT